>DAOMOV010000358.1:0-1514 GCA_035444505.1 Terrimesophilobacter sp. | reverse complement strand
GGCGCGCGAGTCGCCAGTCGCCCGGCGGGGTATCGCGTTACGGGAGTCGCTACTCGACCGACGAGACGACTGCACGCCCGAAGCCAGGTAGGCGCCGAGCCCGTGGCGACCGCCCTCGCGACCGTAGCCCGACTCCTTGTAGCCGCCGAAGGGGCTCGACGGGTCGAAGCGGTTGAACGTGTTCGCCCATACCACACCCGCCTTCAACCGGTCGGCGACACCGAGGATGCGACTGCCCTTATCGCTCCAGATGCCCGCCGACAGGCCGTAGGGGGTGTTGTTGGCCTTCGCGATCGCCTCGGCGGGGGTGCGGAAGGTCAGCACCGACAGCACCGGGCCGAATATCTCCTCGCGAGCGATGCGGTGGCTCGTCTGCACGTTCGTGAAGATCGTGGGCGCGAACCAGAAGCCGCGGTCGGGGATGACGCAGTCCGCCGTCCAGCGCTCGGCACCCTCCTCGTCGCCCGCCGCCGTCAGCGCCCTGATGCGGTCGAGCTGCGCCTGCGAGTTGATCGCGCCGATGTCGGTGTTCTTGTCCAGCGGGTCGCCGAGGCGCAGGGTGCTCAGGCGGTGCTTCAAGCGGTCGAGCACCTCATCGTGCACATTCTCCTGAACCAGCAGGCGGCTTCCTGCGCAGCACACGTGGCCCTGGTTGAAGAAGATGCCGTTGACGATGCCCTCGATCGCCTGATCCATCGGCGCATCGTCGAAGACGATGTTCGCCGCCTTGCCGCCCAGCTCCAGCGTCACCTTCTTGTGGGTGCCCGCGATCGACTTCGCAATCGACCGGCCCACGCCCGTCGAGCCCGTGAAGGCGATCTTGTCGACATCTGGATGATTCACCAGCGCCGCACCTGTATCGCCCGCACCCGAGATGATGTTCACGACACCCTTCGGCAGGCCCGCCTGCTGCACGATCTCCGCGAACAGGAGCGCCGACAGGGGCGTCGTCTCTGCCGACTTCAGCACGAGCGTGTTGCCCGCCGCGAGCGCCGGGGCGATCTTCCAGGCGAGCATCAGCAGGGGGAAGTTCCATGGAATGATCTGCCCCGCCACACCCAGCGCCCTCGGGTTCGGGCCGAGACCCGCGTGATCGAGCTTGTCGGCCCAGCCCGCGTAGTAGAAGAACCACGCCGCCACGAGCGGCACGTCGACGTCGCGGCTCTCCTTGATGGGCTTGCCATTGTCGAGGCTCTCCGCCACCGCCAGCTCACGGGTGCGCTCCTGCACAAGCCGCGCGATGCGGAACAGGTACTTGCCGCGGTCGCTGCCGCTCATGCGCGACCACGTCTTCTCGTAGGCGCGGCGTGCCGCCGTCACCGCCCGGTCGACATCCGCCTCATTTGCGTACGCGAACTCGGCGATCGGCAACTCATCCGCGGGCGAGATCGAGGTGAAGGGTTTGCCGTGGCCATCCACGAACTCGCCGTCGATGAACAGCCCATAGCTCTTCTTCAGATTCAGGATGCTCTTCGACTCGGGGGCCGGAGCGTATTCGAGGAAGCTCATTCGTT
>DAOMOV010000357.1:0-1535 GCA_035444505.1 Terrimesophilobacter sp. | reverse complement strand
CCGCAGAAGTTCGACCTGTCGTCGTTGCGCGTGCTCGGCTCCGTCGGTGAGCCCATCAACCCCGAGGCGTGGGTGTGGTACCGCGACATCATCGGCGGCGGCACAACCCCCGTCGTCGACACCTGGTGGCAGACCGAGACAGGGGCCATCATGGTCTCGGCTCTGCCGGGTGTGACGACAACCAAGCCGGGCTCGACGCAGGTTCCGATTCCGGGTATCAGCATCGACGTGCTCGACGAGAACGCGGCACGAGTGGAGGCCGGAAGCGGCGGCCTCCTCGTCGTCACCGAACCATGGCCGGCGATGCTGCGCGGCGTGTGGGGAGACCCCGAGAGGTTCATCGAGACCTACTGGGAGAAGTTCGACTTCGAGGGAAGCCCCAACCGCCGCATGTACCTGGCCGGTGACGGCGCCCGACTCGATGAAGATGGCGACGTGTGGGTGCTTGGCCGTGTCGACGACGTCATGAACGTGTCGGGTCACCGGCTCTCGACCATGGAGATCGAGTCGGCACTCGTGTCGCACCCGATCGTCGCGGAGGCCGCCGTCGTGGGCGCCAGCGACGAGAACACGGGTCAGGCGGTCGTGGCGTTCGTCATCCTCCGCGCCAAGCAGGCCGAGGCGCAGACCCCGGAGGAGGCGAGCGCGATCCTGCGCGCGTGGGTTGCGGAGCAGATCGGTGCGATCGCCAGGCCGCGCCAGATCTTCATCGTCACCGAACTGCCCAAGACCCGCTCCGGCAAGATCATGCGACGACTGCTGCGCGACGTCGCGGAGGGCCGCGAGATCGGGGACACGACCACCCTCGCCGACACTCAGGTGATGACGGTCATCACCGAAACGCTGAAGTAGCGCGCGCTTCGGCTCAAAGCGAAGGTCATTTCTGACCTTCGCTGTCGGCGCCAGCGCCGACGGCCGTCTCGGTCGTCGGTCTGCACGTGGTTCAACCAGCGGAGTTTCAGGCTGGTCGAGTGCCGGGTGAAGCCCGGTGCATCGAGACCCGCGAAGCAGGAATCAGGCGAATTCGAAGACGAACTCGATCTCCACGGGAGCATCGAGGGGCAGCGCAGCAACCCCGACAGCACTGCGTGCGTGCGCTCCGATGTCGCCGAAGATCTCACCAAGCAGTTCGGACGCACCGTTGATGACACCCGGCTGACCGGTGAACGACGGATCGGATGCGACGAAACCGACAACCTTGACGACACGGGTGATGCGGTCGAGCGAACCAATGGCAGCGTCTGCAGCGGCAAGTCCGTTGAGCACGCAGGTGCGGGCGAGAGCTTTCGCGTCCTCCGCGCTGACCTCGGCGCCGACCTTTCCCGTTATCGACAGTTCGCCCGCGACCATGGGCAGCTGACCCGAGGTGTAGACGAGGTTTCCGCTCACGACCGCGGGAATGTAGGCAGCAACGGGCTTGGCGACCGAGGGCAGGGCAATACCGAGCTCGGTGAGTCGGTCAGCGATTCGGGACATCATCGTTCTCCTATTTTCTCTCGCTTGAAGTAGGCGACGAGGCCACCCTCGGGTCCCGT
>DAOMOV010000356.1:0-1538 GCA_035444505.1 Terrimesophilobacter sp. | reverse complement strand
TCTCCGTCGGACTCGAGAACCTCGACGACATCCTCGCCGACCTCGAAGCCGGACTCGCCGCGGGAGGCAGCGCGACAGCGCAGGCCGCCTGATCGACACCGCGAAGCGCAGGGCCCGTAACACGGCACCCTGCGCTTCGCGCATCGCGAGACAATGGACGCACCATGGATTGGCAGACCTCCGCAGACTCGATGCCGTCACAGTTCATCACTGAGGCGCGCATCCGCTCTGTCGCTGGCAAACCCGCCGCAACCGGGGCGTGGCGCGAAGGCGACCCCGTCGGCAACCGACAGTTCGCCGCCCTCGGCGGGCTCTCCCTCGAATTCGGCGGCCACCTGCCCTCCGTGCGGCTCGCCTACGAGACCTGGGGCACCCTCAACGCCGACCGCTCCAACGCTGTGCTCATCGCCCACGCCCTCACCGGGGACTCCCACGTCACCGGCCCCGCCAGCCCCGCGCATGCGACAAGCGGATGGTGGAGCGAAGTCGTCGGGCCCGGTCTCGCCGTCGACACCGACACCTGGTTCGTTGTCGTGCCCAACATGCTTGGCGGCTGCCAAGGATCCACCGGCCCCGCATCCACCGCACCTGACGGGTCCGAGTGGGCCGCACGATTCCCTTTTCTCAGCATCCGGGATCAGGTCACCGCTCAGGCTCGCCTCGCCGACGAGCTAGGCGTCGAGCGGTGGGCGGGCGTCATCGGCGGCTCCATGGGCGGGATGCACGCACTCGAATGGGCGGTCATGTTCCCCGACCGCGTCGAACGCGTCGCCATCCTCGCCGCGCCCGCCGCAAGCACCGCCGACCAGGTCGCGCTCAACTCCGTGCAGATCGAAGCCATCCGCATCGACCCCGCATTCGCCGACGGCAACTACTACGACGCACTCGACGGCGACGGCCCCCACCGCGGGCTGGCACTTGCCCGACGCATGGCGCTGCTCAACTACCGTGCGCCCGAAGAGCTCAATGAGCGGTTCGAACGACGCTGGCAGAGCACCATCAGCCCCCTCGGCGCCCAGGGCCGCTACGCCGTCGAAAGCTACCTCGACTTCCACGGCAACCGCTTCGCGCGCCGCTTCGACGCCAACAGCTACATCACGCTCGTGGGCGCCATGAGCTCCCACGACATCGCCCGCGGACGCGACTCCGTAGCCACGGCGCTCGGCACCGTGACCGCTCGAAGTCTCGTGCTCGGCATCGACAGCGACAGGCTATTCCCCGTCGAAGAACAGCACGCCATAGCGTCACATCTGCCGAACGGAATCGACGGCGACGACGCCGTTGTGATCTCGAGCGAGTACGGGCACGACGCCTTCCTCATCGAGCATGAGCTTGTGGGCTCGCATCTCGGCAGACTCCTCGCCATATAATAAGAGATGATCGCTTATCGTTGAATATGTTGACGATGGACCCCCAACCCCTCAAGCGGTAAACCCTCACGATTGGTAGCCGAATGAAGAAGGCGAACGGCTCCACTGAACCGGTGCGCGTCGCCGTCGTCGACGACTACCAAATGGTCGTCGACGGACTCATCACCC
>DAOMOV010000355.1:0-1539 GCA_035444505.1 Terrimesophilobacter sp. | reverse complement strand
AGCTGGCCAGGCTCGGGGTGCTCGGTGAAGTCGGGGAGTCTGCCTCATTGTCGGAGCCGGGGATGGCGGTGACGGCCCAACTGGTTTCGGTAGCGGGCTTGTCGGTTACGGGCTTGTCGGTGGCCGACCTACTGGTGGCCGGCTCTTCAGCAGCAGGCTTGCCGGCTGTCGGCTGGGAGACCGGGTCGGGGTCGGCGTCGGCGGGCGGTTCGTCAGTAGTCGGTGATGTGTTGTCGGCCTGGTGCGGGCGACGGGCGGCGGCATCGACTCGGGCGATGAACTTGACGCGGATGCCGAGCACATCGGTGATGGCTCCGCGCAGTATCTCGCTGACGGAGTCGCCGGGTGCTTTGCGCTCTTTGAAACCGTTCGCGTCGGTCTCGCTGGGGAACGCGAGCGCGAGCACATCGTCTTTGAGCCCCATGGGCCGGGCGGTGACGACGACGGCCCAGGCAGTGCGTTTCACTTTCTCGACCGCCTCGAGCACCTGCGGCCAGGCATTGCTGAGCTGCTCGAAGCTGACAGGGGTGCCGGCGGGCGACGTGGGCGTTTCGGTGCTCTCCGCGGCGTTGGTGTGCTCGACCGACTCAGCGGTTGTCGGCGCTGTGGTGGTCGGTCCGGCGGCTGCCGGTTCGGCGGGTTCCGGATGCCGACGGGCGGCAGCGCGGGCGGGTGCGCTCGGGGTGGGGGTTGCCGCGGCATCCGGTGCCGCGGGCGTATCAGCACGACTCGCCGCCTCTCCCGCGTCGACGCCGACGCGCCTCTCGAGGCGTTCGACGCGGGCGAGGGTTCCGCGGGCGGTGTCGTCGGCTTCAGGGACGAGTACTCGGGCGATCATGAGTTCGAGGTGGAGGCGGGGGCTGGTGGCTCCGGTGAGTTCGGTGAGGGCGGCACCGACGACGTCGGCGGTGCGAGAGAGTTCGGCGGCCCCGTAGCGGGCGGCTTGCACGGTCATGGCTTCGATCTCGTCGGCAGGGGTGCCGCGCAACAACGCGCCCGCGCCGGCCCCGGTGGCGCCGACGATGATGAGATCGCGGAGGCGCTCGAGCAGGTCTTCGACGAAGCGGCGGGGGTCTTGCCCGGTCTGGATGACTCGGTCGACCGCAGCGAAGGCGGCCGCGGCATCCTGGGCGCCCAACGCGTCGATGACGTCGTTGAGCAGTGACGAGTGCGTGTAGCCCAACAGCGCGACGGCGCGCTCGTAGCCGAGTGCGGTGCCCTCGGACCCGGCGATGAGCTGGTCGAGCAGGGAGAGGGTGTCGCGCACGGAGCCACCGCCGGCGCGCACCACGAGCGGCAGCACGCCGGGTTCGGCGGTGTAGTTCTCTTCGCCGATGAGTTGTTCGACGTACTCGAGCAGCTGGGCGGGCGGCACCAGCCGGAACGGGTAGTGGTGGGTGCGCGACCGTATGGTGCCGATGACTTTCTCGGGCTCGGTGGTGGCGAAGATGAACTTGATGTGCTCGGGGGGCTCTTCGACGATCTTGAGGAGCGCGTTGAAGCCCTGCGGGGTGACCATGTGGGCTTCGTCGAGGATGA
>DAOMOV010000354.1:0-1542 GCA_035444505.1 Terrimesophilobacter sp. | reverse complement strand
GCCCTTGCTCGCGAGCATGACCGTGACGCACGCGTCGTCACGGTACCGCGGCTCATGGTGCCCTTCGAGCGACCCGCTCGCCGCCGCAAACAGCAGCCCGCTCAGCGGCGTCACCAATCGCGGCAGAACCACCTGCGTCTCGGGGTCGCCGAACCGGGCATTGAACTCGATGACCTTGACACCGCGTGGAGTGACGATGAGACCGCAGTAGAGCAGACCGATGAACGGCGACCTCTCCCGCTCGAGCTGCCGCACCACGGGAACCGCCACCCGGTCGGTGACCTGCTGAACGAAATCGTCGGGCAGCCACGGCAGCGGCGAGTACGCGCCCATACCGCCCGTGTTGGGACCCGCGTCGCCGTCGAGCAGGCGCTTGAAGTCCTGCGCGGGGCTCAGCGGCAGCACCGTGTCGCCGTCGCTGAGAAAGAACAGCGACACCTCCGGCCCCTGCAGAAACTCCTCGATGAGCACCCCGCCGTGGCCCAGCCAGAACTCGGCGTGCTCGATCGCCGCGTCCCTGTCGCTCGTCACGCGAACGCCCTTGCCCGCCGCGAGGCCATCGGCCTTCACCACGTACGGCGCGCCGAGCTCATCGAGGGCGGCCTCGACATCCTGAAGCGTCGCGGCGTGCGCAGACCGTGCGGTGGGCACCCCCGCCGCCCGCATGATCTGCTTCGCGAACGTCTTGCTGCCCTCGAGTCGCGCCGCGGCCTTGCCGGGCCCGAACACCGGGATGCCGCGCTTGCGCACCGCGTCGGCGACACCCGCGACAAGGGGAGCCTCGGGCCCGATCACGACGAGCTGCACGTTGTTGTCGACCGCGAAGTCGGCGACGATCGCACCGTTGGACGAGTCGAGTGACACGGTGTCGACAACGCTCGCGATTCCCGCGTTGCCGGGGGCGCAGATGATCTCGTGCGGCTCGTCCTCGGCGAGCAGCCGCGTGATGATGGCGTGCTCGCGCGCGCCGGAACCGATCACCAAGATACGCACCACTACAGGCTAACCGGTGCCCGCCGCGCGCACGCAGGGGGTCGGCTAGCGTGGGGGAATGGCGCGACGCCGAATCCCTGACAGTGACGGGCTCGCCGCGGTGCGCGAACTCGAGTCGGCGACGGATGCCGCGCGCCACCCAGCAGGTCAGTGGAAGCCCATCGATGAGACACTCGTCGAACGGGACACCCTCGCCCTCGCCGTGCGCTACACCCTGCAATCGCTGGCCGAGCAGGCGCCCGGCAGCAGCGTCGAAGTGCGGGTGCCCCCATTCGCGGCCGTGCAGTGCATCGAGGGACCCCGGCACACACGCGGCACGCCGCCCAATGTCGTCGAGCTCGACGCGGCCGTGTGGCTCGCGCTCGCGACGGGTCGCCTCGCGTGGGGCGACGCGGTCGCCTCGGGGCGCGTGCAGGCATCCGGAAGCCGAGCCGACCTGAGCGAGGTGCTGCCGCTCAGCCTCGGTGACGCGCTGGGTGAAACCGCGGCGACGGATGCGCGAGAATAGAACCGTGAGCACCCCACGCGAGCAGACCCCCGGCACGAGCG
>DAOMOV010000353.1:0-1544 GCA_035444505.1 Terrimesophilobacter sp. | reverse complement strand
AGCTCGTGACCGGTGCGCAGCGCAGCATCACCGTCGCGTTGGGGGTCAGGCGGGAATGTCCCGCTGTCTGCTGAAACTGAGCGGCGGTCGGTCCATCATCAAGCGGCGTTCTTCTGGCCGTCAAGTTCTCGACGTGAGCTCTGATTCATCTCGTCATGCTTGCGAAGTGCAGCCACGAGAGCTGGCATGTCGCGGTGACCTTTCAATCGTCGAAAGCCTGCTTCAGCCTCGGCGACCGCGGCACCGACCCATCGCAGGATCATCGAGCCTCCCCGCCATCGCTTGACTCGGCGTGCGAGGTGGCGCGCGTTGCCGTTGAAGTTCTCGATCGGGTTCGTGGTCGCGAACGAGCGCTCGAGGGTCGGGGAGAGGCCGAGGCCCATCACGGTGAGCGTCTCGTCGAGACCTTCGCGAAGCGATGCCGCTGCCCCGGGATGTTTCGACTCGAGGCTCGCCGCGAGGTTCAAGAGCAGCTTCTTGGCGTTGTCCGGCTTCCGGCTCTTGTACGCCTGACGCATCGCGTTCCGCGCGTGCGTTTGCCGCTCCTTCGGGAGGTGGCCGAGCACGTTGCGCACCTTGTGCACCTGGCAGCGCTGCACCAGCGCGCGCTTGCCGTAGGCATCACGGATCGCCGAGCGCAGCGCCTTGCTGCCGTCGATCACGAACAAGCGTGTTCGGTCGGCCCGCAAGCCACGGTGTTGGAGGTCGCTCAGCAGCGCCGAGCACGCCGCGCCGTTCTCCGTCGCGCCCTCCCACAGCCCCAGAACGTGCTTGTTTCCCGACGAATCGACGCCGAGTGCGACGAGCACGACGTCGTCCTGGAAGTGCAGCCCGTCGATGAACACGCCCACGAGATCGAGTGCAGCGAGATCGCGGCCGAGCCACTCGTTCAGCCGCGCCTGCGAGGCCGCCACGAACTTCCGACTCACCGTACTCTTGCTCGTCGAGCGCTCTCCCTCCGCGAGCTCCGCTGGCAGCGGCTCGAGCGAGCGCGCGTACTTTCGCGTCGCGACGCCGACGACCATCTGCTCGTACGCGCGATCACTCATCGGGTCGGTGGCCGCGAGCTGCTCCCACGTCTCGAGCGCGACCTCACCGTCGTGGCCGACGACACGCGGACGACGCATCTGAACCGTGCGACCGCCCAGCGTCAGGCGTCCTGCCGTCGAGCCTCCACGCGTCGCCTGTCGCTCCTTCGAGTGCTTGTAGCGCTCCCCACACAGCTCGGTGCGCTCTTGCTCCAGCATCGACGCGATCGCCTGCATCCCGAGCGTGTGCACCAGCTCGCGCAGGTCACCGCGCACCAACTCCGCGAGCGGCAACACCAACTGCGCGAGCACGTTCCTGACCATCGACGCCTCGGTCTCTGCAACCGTGACCTCTTCCCGAGCCTTCGTCTTCCTGGCAGTCTTTCCCATGGCGGTTTCTCCTTTCAGTGCACCCCGATCCTCTTCGGGGCGGAGCAAACCGCCACTCAAATTTCAGCAGCCCCCGGGACATCCCCGGTCAGGCAGCCGACAGTGTTTGCGACGAGCCAAGGCGCC
>DAOMOV010000352.1:0-1557 GCA_035444505.1 Terrimesophilobacter sp. | reverse complement strand
CGCCGGCACGACCCTGTCGCTGACGAACCCGGGCGGTATCGGCACGGAGCACTCGGTGCCACGACTCATGAAGGGTCAGGGCTGCATCATCGGTGCGGGGGCGTTGGAGTACCCGGCCGAGTTCCAGGGCATGTCTCCGACGACTCTCGCGGAGATGGCGATCGGAAAGACGATCACGCTCACCTCCACCTACGACCACCGTGTCATTCAGGGCGCGGGCTCGGGCGAATACCTGAAGAAGATACATGAGCTGCTCATCGGTGAGCGCAACTTCTACGAGAACATTTTTGCTGCGCTGCGCATCCCGTATGACCCGATTCGGTGGGCGCCCGACATCCACGTGGATGTTGCGGATTCCGTCGACAAGACCGCGCGCGTGCAGGAACTCATCAACGCCTACCGGGTGCGGGGCCACCTCATGGCCGACATCGACCCGCTCGAGTACCAGCAGCGCACCCACCCCGACCTTGACATCGCGAGCCACGGCCTGACGTTCTGGGACCTCGACCGCGAGTTCGTCACAGGAGGCTTCGGCGGCCAGCGGTCGGCGAAGCTGCGCAACATCCTCGGCATCCTGCGCGACTCCTACTGCCGCACCACCGGCATCGAGTACATGCACATTCAGGACCCTGTCGAGCGCAAGTGGATTCAGGACCGCGTGGAGCGACCCTACGAGAAGCCCACGCGCGAGGAGCAGATGCGCATCCTGTCGAAGCTGAACGAAGCCGAGGCCTTCGAGACGTTCCTGCAGACCAAGTACGTGGGGCAGAAGCGGTTCAGCCTCGAGGGCAGCGAGTCGATGATCTCACTGCTCGACGGCATCCTGCAGGAGGCGGCGGAGGCGAACCTCGAGGAGGTCGCGATCGGCATGGCCCACCGTGGCCGTCTCAACGTGTTGACGAATATTGCGGGCAAGACCTACGGCCAGATCTTCCAGGAGTTCGAGGGCACGCAGGACCCGCGGACCGTGCAGGGGTCGGGTGACGTCAAGTACCACTTGGGCACGGAGGGCACGTTCACAAGCCTCAAGGGCGACCAGATTCCGGTCTCCCTCGCCGCGAACCCTTCGCACCTCGAAGCCGTTGACGGTGTGCTGTCGGGCATTGTGCGAGCGAAGCAGGACCGCAAGCCGATCGGCACGTTCCGGGTCTTGCCGGTGCTGATACACGGTGACGCAGCGATGGCTGGCCAGGGCATCGTTGTCGAGCTGCTGCAGATGTCGCAGCTGCGCGGGTACCGCATCGGCGGCACGGTGCACATCGTCGTGAACAACCAGGTCGGGTTCACGACCCCGCCGAAGGAGGGCCGCACGTCGGTCTACTCGACGGACGTGGCGAAGACCATTCAGGCGCCGATCTTCCACGTCAACGGTGACGACCCTGAGGCGGTGCAGCGCGTGGCCGAGCTGGCGTTCGCATTCCGCCAGGAGTTCCACAAAGACGTCGTCGTGGACATCATCAGCTACCGTCGCCGGGGACACAACGAGGGCGATGACCCGTCGATGACGCAGCCGCTCATGTACAACCTCATCGAGGCGAAGCGCAGCGTGCGCACCCT
>DAOMOV010000351.1:0-1579 GCA_035444505.1 Terrimesophilobacter sp. | reverse complement strand
GGTACCGGCCCGACGGCCCCGTCACTGCAGAGACCGTCGCCGACGACATCATCGCCGTCGCCTTCGGCGGTATTCGGGCGTCATAATGGGGCATGTCCGAGAACAAGACCCAGCCGAGCGACGCATCCGTTGACGCGTTTCTCGCCGCCGCGACACCAGACTGGCGACGCGAAGACGGACAGGAACTCGCGCGAATCTTCCGCGAGGTGACCGGCACCGAGCCGGTCATGTGGGGGCCGTCAATCGTGGGTTACGGCAGCTACCGCTACCAGTCACCCGTGAAGAACGGCGCGAGCGGCGACTGGCCCAAGACAGGGTTCTCGCCCCGCAAAGCGGCGCTCTCGCTGTACGGGCTCAAAGACCTGCCGGCAGCCCACGGCCTGCTGCCGAAGCTGGGCAAGTTCACCGACGGTGCGGGCTGCCTCTACGTCAAGAAACTCGACGACATCGACCTCGACGTGCTGCGCCAACTCATCGCCATCGCCTGGTCCCGCGGCGACGACTAGCCGGTTGTGGCTCCGCTCTCTCGTTGTTCTTGTTCGCAACTCAGGAAGAATTTCGTGCACGCGCCTGCGAGCAACCGGTTTCGTCTGGATGCTCGATCCTGCTCACAATTTCTACCTGAGTTGCGAACGTGACGACGCGATCGTTCTCGTACGCTGAGCGCGAGGGCGGCTAGACTTTCGCCACGAGGGTCAGCACGTCGTAGGTGGCCACGATCTCGTCGTTCTGGTTGTGGATGATCGCATCCCAGCAGACCTCCCCGTACTCGTCCGTGACGCGCGGCGTGATCTTCTTCGCCGTCAGAGTGACCCGAATGCTGTCGCCAGGTGACACCGGCGTGATGAACCGCAGGTTCTCCAGCCCGTAGTTCGCCAGCACCGGCCCCGGCTCGGGGTCGACGAACAGGCCCGCCGCCCACGACACCAGCAGGTAGCCGTGCGCGACGATCCCCGGGAAGAACGGGTTCGCCGCCGCAGCCTCCTCGTTCGTGTGCGCGTAGAACTTATCGCCCGTCTCATTCGCGAAGGCAGTGATGTCGTCCAGCGTCACCTCACGAAGAGCGGATGCGACAGCCTCCCCGATGCGCAGCTCCGCGAGCGACTTGCGGAACGGATGCGTGCCGTCGAGGCTGCGCGGCGCCCCCGCGAACCACTGGCCGGTCACCGCCGTCAGCATCGCCGGAGAGCCCTGCACCGCGGTGCGCTGCATGTGGTGCAGCACGCTGCGGATGCCGCCCAGCTCCTCACCGCCGCCCGCACGACCCGGTCCGCCGTGCACCAGGTGCGGAACCGGCGATCCGTGCCCCGTCGAGGTGCGCGCATCGTCGCGGTCGAGGATGAGGGTGCGGCCGTGGTGCGCCGCGATGCCCTCGATCACGGTGCGCGCGACATCCGCATCGTGCGTCGCCACCGTCGCCACGAGCGAGCCCCCGCCGAGCGCCGCCAACTCCACCGCCTCCTCGACCGTGTCGTAGCCGATCACACTCGAGACCGGACCGAACGCCTCAACCGAGTGCGCCTCGGCGATGAGCGCATCCGCGAAGTGCAGCAGCACCGGCTGCATGAATGCACCCTCC
>DAOMOV010000350.1:0-1584 GCA_035444505.1 Terrimesophilobacter sp. | reverse complement strand
GAGCTCGTAGGGCCGCTGCTGGGCGTGGTCGCCGAGGCCGACGAGCTCGAGCATCTCGGTGACGCGAGCGTTGCGCTCGGCGGGGTCGGTGCCGCGGATGCGCAGGGGCACCTCGACGTTCTCGGCTGCGGAGAGCACGGGGATGAGACCGAAGGTCTGGAAGATGTAGCCGATGCGTCCACGCCGCAACTCGGCGCGTTTCCGGTCGCTGAGTGCGGCGAGGTCGACCCCGCCGACGATGACGGTGCCGGATGTCGGGTGGTCGAGTCCGCCGAGCAGGTTGAGCAGCGTGGTCTTGCCGCTGCCGCTCTTGCCACGGACCACGAGCAGTTCACCGGGGTGTACGGCGAGGCTGACGTCGGTGCAGGCGTGCACCTCTCCCGCCCCGGTGCGGAACACGCGGGAGACGCGGTCGGCGACGAGAATGGGTTCGATGGGGCCTGTCACGGCTGGCTCCCCTCGTTATCGGCTGTGGTGTCGGCGGCGTTGTCAGGAGTCGCGGCGTTCGCGGTCTCGGTGCTGCCCGCAGCATCCCGCTGCCGCGTCTGCTCTGCACCCCACACGCCGACGTGGTCGCTTTCGAGGGCGAGCCGCACCCGGTCTTTGAGGCCGAGGGCGCTGGTGAAGTCATCCGGGAGCTGAAGCCTGCCGACCCGGTCGAGCACGGCGAATTCTTCGGCGAGAAGCTGGTGCTCGCCGTGCTCGTTGACGTGGCTGCGACGCAGCACCTCCGTGGAGGTGCGCCCGTCGCGAATCTGAATGGTGCGCGCCACGTGCTCTGAGACGGCGGGGTCGTGGGTGACGATGAGGGTCGTGATGCCGCGTTGCTCATTGACGGAGCGCATGGCTTCGAGCACGTCGAAGGAGGTGGCTTCGTCGAGCTCACCGGTGGGTTCGTCGGCGAGGAGCACCTCGGGGCTGTTGGCGAGCGCGACGGCGATCGCGGTGCGCTGCTGCTCACCGCCCGACATCTCGGTGGGGCGTCGGTCGGTGCAGTAGCCGATTTCGAGCAGGTCGAGCAGCTCGGCGACCCGCCCCTTGCGGTCTTTTTCCTTGTTGCCGGCGACGACCATGGCCATGGCGACGTTCTCGGCGGCGGTGAGGTAGGGGAGCAGGTTGCGGCTGGTCTGCTGCCAGATGAATCCGACACTGTGCCGCTGGTAGTCGACGCGCTGTTTGCGGGTCATGGTGAGCAGGTCATTGCCGGCGCAGCGGGCGACACCGGCGGTGGGCACGTCGAGGCCGGAGAGGATCGTGAGCAGGGTGGATTTGCCCGACCCGGATGCCCCGACGAGGGCGACCATCTCGCCGCGGTCGACGCGCAGGTTGAGCCCTTGGAGGGCCTGCACTTCGACGCCCTCGGCGGTGAAGATCCGCACGAGGTCGCTGCACAGGATGTGCGGCTCGTCGGCTGTACCGTGATCGGTCGTCATGGTGTCATCCTTCCTCAGAAGTACGGAGTGTGCGCACGGCGCTGACGCGGCGGGCGACGACGATGGCGGCGATCGTGGAGAGCGCCACGAGCGCGGTGAACCCGCCGATGACGGCGAGCAGCAACAGGGGGTCGACGGTGACGGGGGGTTG
>DAOMOV010000349.1:0-1597 GCA_035444505.1 Terrimesophilobacter sp. | reverse complement strand
AACCCAGGCGCCCCCGCCGATGAAGAGGGGCTTGTGGATCATGCCCCGCCGGTCGGTGAGTGCCCACGGTGCGAAGTCGTCGGGTGTGGTGACGCTCCAGGTGACCCCGTCGGCTGAGGCGTCGCCGACGAGAACGTAGGGCGCGTCGTCACCTCCGGTCGGCGCCCGGAAGACGACGGTGATGCGGTCGGTGCCGCTGATGAGGAACGGCCGGTAGTCGAACGATGTGGGGATGCCGAGGGCCTGGTAGTCGAACTCGGTCCAGTTCTCGCCGTCAAGGCTCGTCAGCAGCACCGGTTCTACCGGGTTGCTGGGGCCCACCGCGCCGTCGATGTCGACCCCGTTGCCGTCGGAGAGCATCCACAGGGCCCCTGCCCCGACCGCGATGTCGTACTGGTTCAGGTAGTCGAACAGAAAGTCGGAGCCGCCGCGCACCCAGTCGACGCCGACGGTTCCCTCGAAGACGGGGGTGTCAGGATGCGCCGACTGGTCTGGCGGCGTCACGTCACCACCGCAGGCGGTGAGTGCGATCGCGCCGGCGACGAGCACCGCGGCGACCCGGGTGCGGGGTGAGGTGTGCTGTCGGGTGCGTGTCATGGGGTGAGGACCACTCGGGGCTGCGGGTTCCACCCAGAGTACTGCTCACGTGTTGCCCCGGGCAATGCCTGGGGTGGCAGTTCAGCCGACGAGGTCGTGGCGCACGACGATGGCGTCACGCGCGGGGCCGACGCCGATGGCGGAGATGCGGGAGCCGCTCATGCGCTCGAGGGCGAGCACGTAGTCCTGTGCGTTCGTGGGCAGGTCGTCGAACGAGCGCACGCCCGTGATGTCGTCGGTCCAGCCGGGGAAGCTCTCGTAGATGGGCTTCGCGTGGTGGAAGTCGCTCTGCGACACGGGCATCTCATCCACCCGCTCACCGTCGACCTCGTAGGCGACGCACACCGGAATCGACTCGAGCCCGGTGAGCACGTCGAGCTTGGTAAGCACGAAGTCGGTGACGCCGTTGATGCGCTGCGAGTAGCGGGTGATGACGGCGTCGTACCAGCCGCAACGGCGCTCACGGCCCGTGGTGGTGCCGAACTCGGCGCCGTGGTCGCGCAAGAACTCGCCCCACTCGTCGAACAGTTCCGTGGGGAACGGCCCCGCGCCCACGCGTGTCGTGTACGCCTTCACCACGCCGATGACGCGCTCGAACCGGTTCGGCGCCACACCCGACCCGGTCGCCGCCCCACCGCTCGTCGCGTTGGACGACGTCACGAACGGGTAGGTGCCGTGGTCGACGTCGAGCATGGTCGCCTGCCCGCCCTCGAACAAGACCGTCTTGCCCGCATCCAGAGCCTCATTGAGCTCGAGTGCGGCGTCGCACACCATGGGTCGCAGCCGGTCGGCGTAGCCGAGCAGCTCGTCGACGACCTCGTCGACGGTGATCGCGCGGCGGTTGTAGAGCTTCGCGAGCATCTGGTTCTTCTGGTGCAGCGCCGCCTCGACCTTCTGGCGCAGGATGCCCTCATCGAAGAGGTCTTGCACCCGGATGCCGACCCGGTTGATCTTGTCGGCATACGTCGGCCCGATGCCGCGGCCAGTGGTGCCGATCTGG
>DAOMOV010000348.1:0-1604 GCA_035444505.1 Terrimesophilobacter sp. | reverse complement strand
GTCCCCGTACTTGCCGCTGTAGCTTCCGCGCACCCCGGTGATCTCGGTGTTGTCGAGCTGCAGTTTCCCTGACACGGTGTTGACCTTGTACTGCGCGGGAACGTGCGACTCGAGCCGCACGGTCACGTCACCGGAGACGGTCTTGACGCGCACTTCGTCGGGGATCCCGCGGAGGTCGAGGAACGCATCCCCCGACACGGCATTGCTGGTGAGTCTGAGCACTTCGCCGCTGACGGTGAGGTTGCCGCTGATGCTCTTCGCGGTCACGTTGCCGTAGTGGTCGCGGACCGCGATCTCGCCGCTGACGGAGTTCAGTTCGAGGTCGCCGTAGACGCGGTCGACGACGATGTCTCCGCTGACGGTGCTGATAGCGGCATCTTCGGTGAGGCCGCTGATGAGCCCGTCGGCCGAGACCACTCCGAACTTGAGTGACACGTCGCGCGGCACGAGGATGCTCACGCGTGCCTTCGCGCTGCTCGTGAATCCTTTGAAGACGTCAAGGAAGTTGTCCCACCGCAGCTGGGGGTGGTCGACTTCGAGGGTGTCGCCTTCGAAGGTGACACTGATCGGCTTGCCCCGCACGTCGTGGATTTCGACGCGGGCGCCGGGCTCGTCATGTGCGACGATGTCGACCTGGCCCCCGATGAGGCTGACTTTGAGGTGCCGCACGAGTTCGAAGTCGATGGTCTTTTCGTTGTCGATGAGCCATTTCTCGGTCGCCATGGGCGTGTCCTTTCGAGCTATATCGCGTTTGCTACAACTCACGATATAGCTCGACTTTCTCGAGCGCAAGTCTCGCGACGAAAAATTTTTGTGCCGCACGCGCGTGAGCCACCGGCATCCGCCCGCGCTAAGGCACTCGGCGATAGTGTCGAGCCATGCCGCTCGACCCCATCGCCCTCACCCAGCAGCTCATCGCGATCAACTCGATCAGCCCCGACCTCGACCCCGCCGGGCCGGGAGAAGACGCAATCGCCGCGTGGTGTGCCGCGTGGCTCGCCGAGCACGGCTTCGAGGTGGAACGCATCGAAGAGACTCCGGGGCGGCCCAGCATCATCGCGACCGCACGCGGAACCGGCGGTGGCCGCTCCCTGCTGCTCAACGGGCACCTCGACACTGTCGGTATCGACACGTACGACGGCGACCCCTTCTCGGGCGAACTTCGCGATGGCAACATTTACGGCCGCGGCGCCTTCGACATGAAAGGCGGGGTCGCCGCGATCATGGTCGCCGCCGCACGCGCGACCGCCGAGCCCCTCCGAGGCGACGTCATCCTCACCCTCGTCGCCGACGAAGAGTACAACTCCATCGGAACCGAACAGACCCTCGCCCGCGTCACCGCCGACGCCGCGATCGTCACGGAACCCAGCAACCTCAACCTCGTCCTCGCCCACCGCGGGTTCGCCTGGTTCACCCTCGAACTCGAGGGCCGCGCCGCCCACGGGTCCATGCCGCACGAAGGCGTCGACGCCATCGCACACGCGGGCCTCGTGCTGCGCGCCCTCGACGAACTGCGCGCGACTCTCGAATCGGCCCCCAAGCATCCGCTGCTCGGCTACAGCGCTGTGCGGGTGTCGCAGATCCACGGCGGGGTTGATGCCGCG
>DAOMOV010000347.1:0-1631 GCA_035444505.1 Terrimesophilobacter sp. | reverse complement strand
CGCTCGCGAAGGAAGACATCGACCGCATGGTGCGCGAGGCCGAGGAGCACGCCGCGGAGGATAAGGCGCGCCGCGAGGTAGCCGAGCTGCGCAACAACGGTGAGCAGCTCGCGTACGGCACCGAGAAGCTCATCACCGACAACGCAGACAAGCTTCCTGACGACGTCAAGACCGAGGTTCAGGCTGATGTCGACGCCCTCAAGGCCGCTCTCGCGGGTGAGGACGATGACGCGGTGAAGACCGCGTACGACAAGCTGGGCGAGAGCCAGGGCAAGATCGGAGAGGCGCTGTATCAGCAGTCACAGACCGCTGAGGCGACCGCGGCCGAATCTGAGACGGGCGAACCGGCGGGTGCGGACGATGAGGACATCGTCGACGCCGAAGTTGTCGACGACGAGCCTGAGCAGAAGTAGCAATGGCGAAAAACAAGGGCGATAAGAATCGCGACGACTCGGGTGAGAACTCGGGCGAGGTTCACGCTGACGGCGAGCCCGTCGTGCGCGACAAGCGCCGCATCGACCCTGAGACGGGCGATGTGCGCGAGGTCGCAGACGAGCCCTCGGGCAGCGACGAGGTGCATGACCTCGACGACGAGCTGCAGAGGCTGCTCGACGGTGAGGTGCAGGCGGCGGCGACGGATGCTTCGGCATCCGAGTCCGCGAGCGAGCACCTTGCCGACCTGAAGCGTATTCAGGCCGAGTACGCGAACTATCGCAAGCGGGTCGAACGGGATCGATCGCTCGCTCGGGAGCTCGCGCTCGCGGAGATGGCGCAGAGTCTGCTGCCCGTGCTCGACGATCTCGACCTGGCCGAGGCCCACGGCGACCTGCCTGAGGGCAGTGCTGTGGCTCTCGTCGCGGAGAAGCTGCGCGGCACCATGGAGCGTCATGGTCTCGAGCGCGTCTTCCCCGCGGGGGAGCGATTCGATCCGGCTGAGCAGGAGGCGATCGCGCACGTGCCCTCCGACGTGGAGGCCGACACGGTCATCGACGTCGCCGTGGTCGGTTACCGCCTCGGTGAGCGGCTGCTGCGACCCGCGAAAGTTGTCGTCTCAGCGGCGAAGGAGTAGGCGTGGCGAGCCAAGACTGGTTCGAGAAGGACTTCTACAAGGTCCTTGACGTCTCGAAGGATGTCTCGGACGCTGACCTCAAGAAGACCTACCGCAAACTCGCCCGCAAGTATCACCCCGACTCCAACCCTGGAGACGCGAAGGCTGAGGCGAAGTTCAAGGAGATCAGCGAGGCGTACTCGGTGCTCTCCGATCCGCAGCAGCGCGCCGAGTACGACCAGATGCGCGCGCTCGGTGCCGGTGCCCCCCGCTTCACCGCGGGTGGTGGTGGGGCCAACGGCTTCGAGGATGTCTTCGGCGGCATGTTCGGTGCCGGTGGCCGTGGGCAGCGGGCGACGTTCAGCGGCGCCGATTTCGACGACCTGTTCAGCGGGATGTTCGGCGGCGGCAACTTCGGTGCCACCACGGGCGGGTACCGTGGCTACGGTGGGCCGACCAAGGGGCGCAACACCGTGGCTACAACGACACTCGACTTCCGCACCGCCATCAGTGGTGACACCGTCAGATTGCAGGGGGCAAACGGTAAGCCCCTGACGGTGCGCATTCCGGCGGGTGTTGCCGA
>DAOMOV010000346.1:0-1632 GCA_035444505.1 Terrimesophilobacter sp. | reverse complement strand
CAGGCACAAGCGGCCGATACCGAATCTCGACCGGGAAGGTGCGCCCCGAAACCTCGACGATGGGGGCGGGGTTGCCTGCGGCATCCGCGAAGTGTGCGGCGAAGCTCTCGGGGTCGATCGTGGCGCTCGTGATGATGACCTTCAGGTCGGGCCGCTTCGGCAGCAGTTGCTTGAGGTAGCCGAGGAGGAAGTCGACGTTGAGTGAGCGCTCATGGGCCTCATCGATGATGATCGTGTCGTAGCGGCGCAGGAGGCGGTCGCGGTGCAGCTCGTTGAGCAGGATGCCGTCGGTCATGAGCTTGATGCGGGTCGTCTCGCTGATGACATCCGTGAAGCGCACCTGGTAGCCGACGAGCCCACCGAGTTCGGTGCCGAGTTCGGTGGCGATGCGCTCCGCGATGGTGCGCGCGGCGAGTCGTCGCGGCTGGGTGTGCCCGATCGAGGTGCGACCCAGCTCGAGGCAGATCTTCGGCAGCTGGGTGGTCTTGCCCGACCCGGTCTCGCCGGCGACGATGACGACCTGGTGGTCCCGGATGGCGCGCGCGATCTCCTCGCGCCGCTCACTGACGGGCAGGTCGGGCGGGTAGCTGATCGGGGGGAGGGAAATCATGAGCCCTCCAGTCTAGGTCGCGGGGTGTCGGAGGGCGGGTGGTTCTGGGTGGTGACAGTGCGCGTGCGGGCGTCCGCTGGGCGTCACCTGGGAAAGCAACAAAGGAATTGACAAGACCAACTACTTTGCATTACAAAGTTATTTATGAACTCAACCACCGCGACCAAGGCGACCGTGTCTGATGCCACAGCAGCGTCACCCCAGAGCCGGCCCCTCGTCTGGCCGCTCGCGCTGCCGTGGCTGCGCGTGCTCCTGGTGGCGCTCGCTGCGCTGGCGACCGCGGGCATCCTGAGTCTGCTGGGCCAGCCCGCCGGCCCCGAAGCCGTGGGCACGCTCTCGGCGCTGTACCTGCTGCCCGTGAACGTCGTGACCCTGTGGCTCGTCGCGCGCCTGCTGCGGCGCGAGGGCTCGAGCCTGCGCGAGCTGATCGGGTTCGACCGATCCCGACTCGGCCGCGATGTCGCGTGGGGCTGGCTGTGGCTCGTGGTGCTGTGGGTTCCGTTCATGGCGGCGATCATGGGCACGATGTTCGCCCTCTACGGCGGCGGCATGTTCGAAGCGTTCGAGACCGTGTTCGCCCCCGAGTCCTCACACCTGCCGCAGTGGGGCTTCGCGGCATCCGTCGTGCTTGCTGTTCTCACGGTCATCACCTTCGCGCCGCTCAACGCCCCCGCCGAGGAGGTCGCCTACCGCGGCTACGCCCAGGGCAGGCTCGCGAAGCGGATGCCGGTGCTCGCCGTGATTCTGCCGTCGCTCGCGTTCGGTGTGCAGCACATCTTCTTCGCGCAGACCACAACGGGAATGCTCGTCTACTTCGTCGCCTTCCTCGCGTGGGGGCTCGGATCGGCGCTCATCTTCCGCTGGCAGGGCCGCCTCATGCCGCTCATCGTCGCGCACCTCATCGTGAATCTGCTCACGAGCCTGCCGGCCCTCATCCTTCCCTTCGTCCTCTAACGAGAAGCATCAGCCCTTAGGAGAATCCATGAACGACAAGCACAACACCTCGCCTGACACAGGGCACG
>DAOMOV010000345.1:0-1651 GCA_035444505.1 Terrimesophilobacter sp. | reverse complement strand
TAGACGCGCCACCGACCATCTGCCCTGTGGTGGTGACCCAGGTGCACGGGGTTGGCATCCGCAACCCGCATGACGCGCGCGGACTTGAAGCGCTTACCGATCGGAAAGCCATTCGCAAGCTCCTGATGCGTGGCATCCCCGGTGATCATGGATGGTTCGTACTGGGTCATGAACCCCGCAGGGAACTCCGCGGTCGTCACGTAGAACTCGGCCAGCTCCTCGGGACTGTCGAACTCCTCGGGTTTCTTCGCCATCATCGTCGACCATTCACGATCGAAGTCGATGAGGTTCTGGGCGATCACCTGGCGCTCGTCGGAGTAGGTGGCCAGCAGCGACATGGGGCTGCGCCCCTCGAGCACCTGGCCAAGCTTCCAGCCCAGGTTGAAACCGTCCTGCATGGACACGTTCATGCCCTGACCGGCCTTCGCACTGTGGGTGTGGCAGGCGTCCCCCGCGATGAACACCCGCGGTTGGCGCGTGCCGACCTCGCCCGCGGGCACGTCGTCGAAGCGGTCGGTGACCCGGTGACCCACCTCATAGACGCTCCACCACGGCACATGGCGCACGTCGAGCGTGTAGGGGTGCAGGATCTCGTTCGCCTTCGCGATGATCTGCTCGAGGGTCGTCTGCCGCACCGCGTGGTTGTCGTCGTCGGAGACCGCGCCGAGGTCGACGTACATGCGGTAGAGAAATCCGCCCTCCCGCGGGATGTGCAGAATGCTGCCCTTCGCAGAGTGGATCGCGCACTTCGTGCGGATGTCGGGGAAGTCGGTGACGGTGAGGGCATCCATGACCCCCCACGCGTGGTTCGAAGGCTTGCCGATGTGCTGGCAGCCGATCGCCTGACGCACCGCGCTGTGGGCGCCGTCGCATCCGACCACGTACTTGGCGCGCACCGTGCGGATCTCACCCTCATCGGTGCCGGTCGAGCGGCGTAGCGTGACCTCGACCGGATACCGGCCGCTGCCATCGACCTGCAGGTCGACCAACTCCCAGCCGTAGTCGGGGCGGATGCGCGCGGGCCCGTTCGCCGCGTACTCGGCGAAGTAGTCGAGCACGCGCGCCTGGTTGACGATCATGTGCGGGAACTCGCTGATGCCGTGCGGGTCGTCCTCGGTGATCTTCGTGCGGATGATGCGGCTCGCATCGTCGGGGTCGGGCGCCCAGAAGTTCATGGCGGTGAGCTGGAAAGCCTCCTGGACGATGCGCTCCGCGAACTCGAATGCCTGGAAGGTCTCGACGCTGCGGGCCTGGATGCCGTCGGCCTGCCCGATCTGGAGTCTCCCCTCGCGGCGCTCGATGATGCGGGTCGTCACGGACGGGTACTGGGTGAGCTGTGCGGCGAGGATCAGGCCCGCGGGACCGGAGCCGACGATGAGCACATCCATCTCGTCGGGGAGCTCGTCGGGACGGTCGATGCCTGTTCCTTGGGCGTCACGAATCCGCGGGTCTCGCGTGACGTAGCCGTTTTCGTGAAACTGCATTCTTGTCTCCACACTGCGTCGTGTTCTGCTGCGTCGTGTTCTGCCGCGGCTGCTCGTGACTACCCTGCACCGTTGCTGGGGGTTTCGCCAGCGCACCTGCGTCTGGCCGGCTGACCGGCTATTGACAGGGTGCGCAACCGCGTGGTGAAATCATATATCTTTTCGTA
>DAOMOV010000344.1:0-1658 GCA_035444505.1 Terrimesophilobacter sp. | reverse complement strand
GAGACGTTGGTGCCGCCCTGCGCGATGCTCGACTCCAAGCCGTCCGGCATGGCGCTCACGAAGGCCTTCGCTTGTGCGATCTCGAGAGCCCGCCAGAGGTCGGCGTCGGTCGCGTCCGGGTCGCCGTAGCGGAGGTTGCTCGCTACGGTGCCAGTGAACAGGTAAGCCTTCTGCGGCACGAGCCCGATGCGCTCCCAGAGCGCCTCGGGTTCGTATTCGCGCACGTCGATCCCATCGACCAGCACGGCGCCACCGGTGACGTCGAAGAGGCGCGGCACCAAGCTCACGAGGGTGGTCTTCCCCGCGCCGGTCGAACCGACGACGGCGACGGTCTCGCCCGGACCCACGCTGAAGCTCACGTCCTCGAGGACCGGGTGGCTGGCACCCGGGTAGCTGAAGGTCGCCGACCTGAACTCGAGGGTGCCGGCGTATGCCGTGGGCACCACGGCGCCGCGGCCGGGCGGTTTCACGCTGGGCGGCGTCTCGAGCACCTCGCCGATACGGCCCGCGGAGACGGTGGCGCGCGGCAGCAGCATGAGGAGCATGACCGACATGAGCAGGGCCATGAGTATCTGTAGCAAGTAGCTGAGGTAGGCGGTCATGGAGCCGATCTGCATGAGGCCGGCGTCGACCCGCAGGCCCCCGAACCAGATGACCGCCACCGTGGAAGCGTTGAGTACCAGCATGACCACCGGGAAGAGCGCCGCCATCCAGCGCCCGACGTACAAGGTCACGTCGGTGAGTTCGGCGTTCGCCTGCCCGAAGCGCTCCTCCTCGTAGGTCTCGCGAACGAAGGCACGGATGACGCGGATGCCGCCGATCTGCTCGCGCATGACCTGGTTGACCTTGTCGATGCGCTTCTGCATCTTGCGGAAGCCCGGCAGCATGCGCCACAAGATGACCGTGACCACGGCGAGCAATACCGGCACCGCGACGGCCACGAGCCACGACAGGCCGACGTCCTCGCGGATGGCCATGATGATGCCGCCGACCATCATGATCGGGGAGGTGACGATCATGGCGAAGCTCATGAAGAGCAGTGTCTGCACTTGCAGCACGTCGTTGGTGGTGCGCGTGAGGAGCGACGGCGCCCCGAACTGACTGAGTTCGCGGGCCGAGAACTCGCCCACGTGCTTGAACACGCCCGAGCGAACGTCTCGTCCGAAGCGCATGGCGGTGCGGGCCGAGAAGTAGACGGCGATGACGGTCGCGATCACCTGCACGAGCGACACGGCGAGCATGTAGGCGCCCCGGCCCATGATGTAGGCGGTGTCGCCGCGGACGATGCCCTTGTCGATGATGTCGGCGTTGATGCTCGGCAGTAGCAGCGTCCCGATGGTGGCGACGAACTGCAGCCCGACGATGAGCCAGACCGTGCCCAGATATGGCCTCAAGTAGCGCGAGATGAGCTTGAGAAGCATCCGTCAACCTTCCTTCGGGGAGATCAGAGCGCCTTCGAGGCAGAACCGCACCAGCTCCGCGGCACTGGAGCCTTCCTCCGGCGCCGCGTGCGGCATGCGGCTCGCGAACAAGAGGGTGGTGAACAACTGAGCGAGGCGCCGGGGCGTGACGCGCAGCTCGGCGGCGTGGGGCGCCGCGACGGCCGCGACCGCTGCCGCCACGGCGCCTAGCCACTCGCGCATGTACGAGGGTGCTCG
>DAOMOV010000343.1:0-1664 GCA_035444505.1 Terrimesophilobacter sp. | reverse complement strand
TCGGCGGCGAGGAGGTGGTTGCGGAGGCGGATGTTGGCGAACGTTCCACGAATCATGACCTCGTGGTTGCCGCGGCGCGAGCCGTAGGAGTTGAAGTTGTTGCGCTCAACACCGTGGTCGGTGAGGTAGCGACCAGCAGGGCTGTCGGCCTTGATGCTGCCCGCGGGGCTGATGTGGTCGGTGGTGACCGAGTCGCCGAGCTTCGCGAGCACTCGCGCGCCCGCGATGTCGGTGACGGGCGTGGTCTCCAAGGTCATGCCGTCGAAGTAGGGGGCCCGACGAACATAGGTCGAGGCTTCGTCCCATTCGAAGACGTCACCGTCGGGGGTCGGAAGCGAACGCCAGCGCTCGTCTCCGTCGAACACGCTGCCGTATTCGCGGGTGAACATGTCGCTGTCGATCGACGAGTCGATGGTGGCCTGAACCTCGGATGCCTCGGGCCAGATGTCTTTGAGGAACACGGGCTTTCCGTCGCCGCCGGTGCCGAGCGCATCCTTCTCGAAGTCGAAGTGCATGGAGCCGGCGAGGGCATAGGCGATGACGAGCGGCGGGCTGGCCAGGTAGTTCATCTTGACGTCGGGATTGATGCGTCCCTCGAAGTTGCGGTTGCCGGAGAGCACCGCGGTGACGGCGAGGTCATGCTCGTTGACAGCGGCCGAGACCTCTTCGATGAGCGGGCCCGAGTTTCCGATGCACGTGGTGCAGCCGTAGCCGACGAGGTTGAAGCCGAGCTCATCGAGGTACTTGTTGAGACCCGCCTTCTCGTAATACTCGGTGACGACTTTGGAGCCGGGTGCGAGGGTCGTCTTCACCCACGGCTTGACCTTGAGGCCCTTCTTGCTCGCGTTGCGGGCTAGGAGACCGGCGGCGAGCATGACCGAGGGGTTCGAGGTGTTCGTGCACGAGGTGATGGCGGCGATTGTCACGGCGCCGTGGTCGATCAGGAACGATTGATCACCGATCGTGACCGGTGACGGCTTCGACACGGCCTCGGGGCCACCGCTCGAGATGACGACGGGCTTGGCCGAGGCATCGAATTCGTCTTCCGCTGTGAACCCGATGGGGTCGGATGCCGGAAAACTCGCCTTGCCGTTGCGGTCGACCACGTCGTCGTTGACGATGACATCGGCGTAATGCACGATGTCGCGCTCGAACTGCTCTTTGGCGTCGCTGAGGATCACGCGGTCCTGCGGTCGCTTCGGTCCCGCGATGGAGGGGACAACGGTGGCAAGGTCGAGCTCAAGGTACTCGCTGAAGGCGGGCTCGACCGCGGGATCGTGCCAGAGGCCCTGCAGCTTGGAGTATGCCTCGACGAGAGCGATCTGGTTCTCGCTTCGGCCCGTGAGGCGCAGGTAGTCGAGTGTGACCTGGTCGATGGGGAACATCGCCGCGGTCGAGCCGAACTCGGGGCTCATGTTGCCGATCGTGGCGCGGTTGGCAAGCGGAACCTGGCCCACTCCCTCGCCGTAGAACTCGACGAATTTGCCGACCACGCCGTGCTGGCGCAGCAGCTCGGTGATGGTGAGCACAACATCCGTCGCCGTGACGCCAGTGGGGATGGAGCCCTTGAGCTTGAAGCCGACAACCTTGGGGATGAGCATCGAGACCGGCTGGCCGAGCATGGCCGCCTCTGCCTCGATGCCGCCGACGCCCCAGCCGAGCAC
>DAOMOV010000342.1:0-1690 GCA_035444505.1 Terrimesophilobacter sp. | reverse complement strand
CGGAAGTATTCGCCGCTGACTGGCACGTCGTCATGGTCGGGCTCGACCTCACCCTCCAAGCGCTCGTCGACGACACCATCGCAGAGCGGATGCGTGCGCTTGGCCCCCTGGGCCGCGACCTCGTCGTGCCGCTCGCCACCTACTGGAACGACCCCCAAGATCCCGACTGGGGCGGCCAAGCAGTGCACGACGTGTGCGCCGTCGCCTACATCAGCCGACCCGACCTGTTCACGAGCGTGCCCGCGCGAGTCGAAATCGAAACCGCGGGTCGGTGGACTGCGGGCATGACCGTCACCAACTTCCGCTCCAGCCGACCCAACGCTCTCGTTCCCGTGAAACTCGACGTAGACGGGTTCTGGGACTACGTGCTCGACAGTTACGCGCGCCACGCAGCTACGCGACAGTGATGAACACCGAGTGGTGCCCCGTCGCACCATCAGGAACGACATCCGCGTACTCCGCCGTCTGAACCACACCATTCGCATCGGTCGCACGAACCGTCAATTCGTGCCCGCCCCCACTCGCATCCCACTCGAACCACCACTGGCGCCACGTGTCTGCCGAGATCGCATCGGCGAGCACCGCATCCGACCAGGGGCCATCGTCGACCCGCACCTCCACCCGCGACACGCCCGTGTGCTGTGCCCACGCGACGCCCGCCACCGTGACCGTGCCCGCGCTGACACGCTGCGTCTTACGCGGAACATCGATGCGGGATGACAGCTTCACGGGGCCGCGGGCGCTCCAGCCGCGGCGCGTCCAGTAGGCGGCATCATCCGCAAAACGAGTGACACGCAGCTCGGTGACCCACTTCGTCGCCGACACGTAGCCGAACAGGCCGGGCACCACCATCCGCACCGGGAACCCGTGCTCCGCCGGCAGCGGCTCACCGTTCATCGCGACCGCGAGAATCGCGTTGCGCTCGTCCGTGAGCGCCGCCAGAGGTGTGCTCGCCGTGAACCCGTCCACACTGCGCGACAGCACCATGTCGGTGCCGGCCCGCGGCCCCGCCTCCGCCAGCACGTGCCGGATCGGGTAGCCCAGCCACAGCGCGTTGCCGATGAGCCCGCCGCCGACGTAGTTCGACACGCAGGCGAGGGTCGTATAGCTCTCCTCCAGCGGCAGCGCGAGAAGCTCATCGAAGCTGAGCGTCACCTCGCGGTCCACGAGCCCTGTCACCGTCAGCGACCACTCCGCCGGGTCGACTGAGGGAACGATGAGGGCCGTGTCGATGCGGTAGAAGTCTTTGTTCGCGGTGACCAACGGGGTGATGCCGGGAACGTCGAGAACCGCGGTCGCCGGAACCGGCGGCGCCGCCACCGCGGGCTCGGGGAGAGTGAACAGCCTGCGCGCCGCATCCACCGCCTGGGCACTCGCGGCGGCAACCCGGCCGCCGATCACCGCGAGAACGCCGAGCCCCGCCGTGAGGCCCGATTGGATGAGAAAACGGCGCCTCGCCGCGGCGAACCCCTCAGCATCCCGAGCCGACACCACCTCGTGCGCCCGCCTCGTGAGCAGCGCCAGCAACCACACCCCCACGACGGTCGCCGCCAGCGAGGGAACCCACGACACGAGCGACGCCCCCGCCCGGCTCACCGCCGCGAACAGGGCGGCCGCACCAAGCGCGCCGACGATCGCCCTCCCCCACGGGGGCCGAGAGAACTCGACGAGTCCCGCCACGCCCGCGACA
>DAOMOV010000341.1:1270-1712 GCA_035444505.1 Terrimesophilobacter sp. | reverse complement strand
CTCCGTGCAGTGGCAGTCGGTGGTGTTGATAGCTGGCATGCTGCCGCTTGCGACGGCGCTTGACTCTACGGGTGGCGTTCAGTTGGTGGTTGACGCGGTGGTGCGCGTGTTCGGGGGTGCCGCGGCATCCACCTTCCGTGCCCGGCTCGGCGAGTACATCGAGTTTCTGGATGCCTGGCAGCGCCCGCTCAGCGGCCTCAAGGCGTTCATCGACCTCGTCACCCGCCCCGCCACCTTCCTGCTGCTCATCTGCGCCCTCGGCACCCTCCTCATCACCACGGGAAGCATGGATCCGGTCGCTCTGCTGCCGTTCCTGCTGCTCGGCACCACCTTCGGTGCGCGGCTGCTCGGTGTTGGATACGGGCTCTCCGGGCTGCGCACGGGGCTGCTCGCGGCACGCCGCATGCAGGTCACGCTGGATCAGGCCGAACTCGGTGCGGCG
>DAOMOV010000341.1:0-1260 GCA_035444505.1 Terrimesophilobacter sp. | reverse complement strand
TGTCATACCGGCACCCGAGAGCCCGCCGTCATCGCCCGTGAGGCCGAACTCGGTGCGGCGACGGATGCGCCCGGCGAGTCGACAGCGACGGTCAGCCCGGCGGCGACCCCGGCTGGCACTCCATCCGGCAGGGTCGAGTTCGACAGGGTC
Organism: Terrimesophilobacter sp.; assembly: GCA_035444505.1. Classification (GTDB taxonomy): domain Bacteria; phylum Actinomycetota; class Actinomycetes; order Actinomycetales; family Microbacteriaceae; genus Terrimesophilobacter. The sequence goes on along the minus strand of DAOMOV010000341.1, from coordinate 1,110 downwards.
GGCTTCTCCTACCGCCACGGTGCTCCCGTGCTCAGCGAGATCGACCTCGTGCTCGAACCGGGAACCGTCACCGCCCTCGTCGGGCCGTCGGGCTCGGGCAAGTCAACCCTCGCGAGCCTGCTCGCCCGCTTCCACGACGTGGAGACCGGCAGCATTCGCGTCGGCGGCCATGACCTGCGCTCGCTCAGTGCCGACGAGCTGTACGAGCGGATCGGTTTCGTGTTCCAGCAGACCCAACTCATCCACGGCACCGTGCGCGAGAACATCGCCCTCGCCGTGCCCGACGCCGACGACGAGCGGGTCGAGGCGGCCGCTCGGGCGGCGCAGATTCACGACCGCATCCTGCGGCTGCCCCACGGCTACGACACGGTGCTCGGCCCCGACGCCGCGCTGTCGGGCGGCGAGCGCCAGCGGCTCACCATCGCCCGTGCGCTGCTCGCTGACACCCCCGTGCTCGTGCTCGATGAGGCGACCGCGTTCGCCGACCCCGAGTCCGAGTATCAGGTGCAGGAGGCACTGAGCCGGCTCGCCGCCGGGCGCACCGTGCTCGTCATCGCCCACCGCCTGCACACGATCACCGGCGTGGACCGCATCGTCGTGCTCGACCACGGACGCATCGTCGAGACCGGCACCCACCCTGAGCTGCTCGAACGCGACGGCCGCTACCGACGGCTGTGGCAGGCGCGCGGCGCTTCTGACGCGGCCGACGGCGCGGGTGCGCCCAACGCCGAGCCGGCTCGCACCCCGGCCGGGCAGGGGGCACGATGATCCGCACGCTGATCAGCCTGCTTCCACCCGGCAGCGGCCGCGCCGTCGCCGGCCACCTCGTGCTCACCGTCATCGGTGTCGCCCTGCGTGCCGTCGGTGCCGTGCTGCTGGTTCCGCTCGTCGCCGCGCTCTTCAGTGACGTGACACAGGATGCCTGGCCCTGGCTCGGGCTGCTGGCCGCCGACACCGCGGTCGGCTGGGTCGTCGACCGCGCCGCCGCGGTCCTTGCGTTCCGGCTCGGCTTCGGGCTGCTCGACACCGGGCAGCGCACCGTCGCCGACCGCATCGCCACCACGCGGCTCACCTGGTTCACCGCCGACACCACCGCCACCACTCGGCACG
>DAOMOV010000340.1:0-1724 GCA_035444505.1 Terrimesophilobacter sp. | reverse complement strand
CCGTGCGCCTTGGCGATGTAGCTGGACTCGTCAATCGTGACACCGGCTGCGGTGAATCGGCTCGGCTCGCGCTCCTCGTCGGCTCGGCTCACGAGCAGGCGCAGCCTCAGATCCACCTCACCGGGGGTTGCGGTGCTGAGCACGATGTCATCGGCCGCCCAGTCCGCTCCGACCGCGGCGAGCCCCGCCTCCGACACGACGACGAGCACCGGAACCCCGGCCACGGCGGTGTGAATGACCCGGCACAGGGCGCGCGCCTCAGCGAGCTCGCTGCGGGCATCCACGATGATGACATCCGCCGCACCGATGTTCGCGAGGCTCGACGCGTGGGCGGGTGCGTGCCGCACGGTGTGCGGCAGCAGGGCAAGCGCGGGGAGCGCGGCGCCGTCAGCCGCGCTCGAAAGCACTAGAGCTTGAGTCACGCTTGACCCCCAGATCGCTAAGGCTAAAGTCTAGGGGCCCCCGTGTGGTGCAAGATTGAGGCGTGACTGTTGACGAGAGCGTCGCCCCGAGCCCGGCCCGGCGCTGGGTGAGTGTGGTGTCGGCGTGGATCGTGACCGCGGTGGGGGCCGTTGCGGTGGGCGTGTTCTTTCCACCCGCTCAGTACTTCACGTGGTTGCCCCTCGTTCTCGCGGTCGTGGTGATCTTCACGTTCGCGATTCAGTTGTCGCTGCAGAACAAGGTGGGCCTTGTCTCGCGCATTGCGATCTCACTCAGCGGTGCACTGGTGATCCTCGTCATCGCATCCCTGGTGATGCTGCCGTCGCTGTTCGCGGCAGTATGAGCACGACCGGTGATAATCTAGGGCCATGCTTCTCGCTCTTGAGCTGTTCTTCGTCGGCCTGCTGATTCTGGCGATGCTCTCGATCGGCTTCGTCTCCGTTGTTGTTCTCTACAACCTCTATCGGGGGCAGCGGTAGTCAGGAGTCCGTCATGCCCGGCTTTTCTCTCGCGCGAGTCGGCGCGGTAGCGGCTGAGGGCGTCGACGCCGGTGTCGCATCCCACTTCGGCAACCCGTTCGCTGAGCAGCGCTTTCTCACCGCGGGTGGAGCCATCGTTCAGGTGCCCCGCGGAATCGTCACCGTCAGCGGCGAAGACCGACTCACCTGGCTGCACTCGTTGACGAGCCAGCAGCTGGATCAGCTCGCGCCGGGAGGGTCGGCGGAATCGCTTCTTCTCGGCCAGACCGGTCGCATCGAACACGTGCTGCGCATCATCGACGACGGCCACACGACGTGGCTGCTCGTCGAGCCTGGCGAGACCGCCGACCTTGCGGGCTGGCTCGAGTCGATGCGGTTCATGATGCGCGTCGAGGTCGCAGACCGCTCCAGCGACTTCTCGGTGTTCGGATTCTTTGGCGACTCGACCGAGTTGTCAGCACCACCCGCCGCACCGAACGGGACACCGATCGTCTGGCGCGACCCGTGGCGGGAGCTCGTCACAGGAGGTCACCAGTACTCGACGGTGGTGGAGCACCCCGCGGCACAGTGGTCATACCGCGAGTTCCTCATCGAGGCTGGCACCGAGTCCTCGCTCGCCGACGTGCCCCTCGCCGGAACCCTCGCCCTCGAAGCGCTCCGCATCGCGGCCTGGCGGCCCCGGTTCGCCACGGAGGTCGACGAGAAGGCGATCCCGCACGAGTTCGACTGGCTTCGGTCATCCGTTCACCTGTCGAAGGGCTGCTACCGCGGGCAGGAGACGATCGCGAAAGTGCACAACCTCGG
>DAOMOV010000339.1:0-1731 GCA_035444505.1 Terrimesophilobacter sp. | reverse complement strand
TACCAGTACGCCTGGGCGTGGGTCTCGCTGCGGGGGAAGCCGAACTCGTCGCGAAGCCGCTTGCGCAGATGCTTGAGGGAGCCGGATTCCGGTGCCATCCACGCGTACCAGTTCGACCAGTCGCGGGCTTCGATCGCCGCCGCGAAGGATGTCTCGCCGCGGCGCGGCACCCAGCGCACGTTCGCGCGGGGATGGCTGACGAGCGGGATGAGCCGGTCGTTCTCGTCGTGCAGCTCCAGGTACACCTCGAGGGGGACATCGGCAGGCACCGCGCTCAAAATCGCGTTGATCGCGGGCAGGGATGCCGCGTCACCGATGACGAGGTAGCCCGCGGGCAGCTCCTCGGGCAGGTCGAAGCGCGACGAGCCGAGTGTGGTGACGGACACCGTCGTGCCGGGTTCTGCGCGCTGCGCCCAGGCCGAGGCGGGGCCGGCCGGTTCGTGCATCACGACATCGACGGCGAGGGTTCCGGCATCCGGGTCGACCTCGGAGAGGGTGTAGGCGCGCTGGTGCTCCACCTCGGGGTTCTGCGGGTCGGGGAACCAGAATCGCAGCCACGCGGTGGGCGAGACCACCACCTCGTGCAGCAGGGTGGGTGCCGACATCCGGATGCGCAGAAAATGAGGGGCGAGCCACTCGGTTCCCGTGACGGTCGCCTCGTGGTCGCGCGCTCCGTAGCTGCGCATGATCGCGCCGTTGACGCCGCGCTTGGCCATGTCACTCCGCAACTGGCGCGGGCGAAAAGGAGAAGGGATGCCCACGCATTGAACTTAGGTAAGGGTAACCTACTCTAAATCGTCGGATTCAGCAGACCCGTCGCTACGAAGCGCCGCGGTGCTGCGGCAGTTCCGCCACAACGCCGAGCAGTGATGTCAGCTCGGTGATGATCGGCGTCGCGCTGATGGTGCGCAGCGCCGCATCCACGTGCAGAGCCATGAGGTGTGCCGCCAGACCCGGCTCTCGGTTGCGGATGGCGGTGAGGATGCGGTCGTGCTCGGCCACGCGAACGGCCGGGTCGGTGGCCGCGGCGACCTGAGAAGCGATACCGGTCTCGGCGAGTGCCGTGCTGACGCTCTCGTCGATATCGATGAGCAGTCGGCTGCCGGAGCTGCGGGCGATCAGGCCGTGAAACCGTGTGCACTGATCGACGTGGTCAGCCTCGCCCGACCTGACCGTCGCGATCTCGTCGTTGAGGGCGGCATCCATCGCCTCGAGGTGGGCGCGGGTTCGTCGAGCCGCCGCTGACTGTGCTGCTTCGACGCTGAGGGCGCGCTGCAGTCCGAGCAGCTCAGCAGGATCGTACTCGGCGAGTGGTCGCGACAGCAGCTCGGTGCGGGGGGTCACCGCGCGCACGAATGTGCCTCGTGCGGTGAGCGGCTCCAGCATCCCGAGCGTGGTGAGTGATCGCACCGCCTCGCGCACGGTCGAGCGGCCGACACCCAGCTGCTCGCCGAGCTCCGGCTCCGTGGGGATGCGCGAGCCGACGGGCCACTCGCCCGATTCGATTCGGGCGCGGAGCGCTTCGGTCGCCTCGCGCACGCGGGGTCCGCCGGTTGCGGGCATCGCTGCCTCCCCTCCCTCAAACGTGACCGTGGTGTGGTGCATCGTCCACAGGCAATTTCGCTTCATCAGATGAAGATGCTAACTTCATCAGACGAAGAGTCATAGCCCAGTGTAAGGGAGAACCAGTCCACCGTGAGCACCCAGATCGGCGTCATCCTCGGCCAGGTC
>DAOMOV010000338.1:0-1733 GCA_035444505.1 Terrimesophilobacter sp. | reverse complement strand
CGCGCCCTCGCCGGTGACCCGATCGCCCGCTCCACCCTGGTCAGCCGCGTGTACCGACCACTGCAATCGCACTCCCCCGACCTGCTCGCCACGCTGTGGGCCTACCTCGACAACGGTCGATCCCTCGAAGCAACCGCCCGGGAACTTTTCGTACACCCCAACACGGTGCGCTACCGGCTCAAACGCATCACCGACGTCATCGGCTGGGACGCCACCGGATCCCGCGAGTCACTCATCCTGCAGGTCGCCCTCATCGTCGGCTCGATCGCCGAACCCGACGGCGCTACCCGCCGCCGCACACGCTGAAGCACGCATTGCCCTGTGCGGTGCCACAAAAGTTCTGGCTATTGTTGATCAGATCACAACAGAGTGACCGTCTTCGCTGGAAGGGAAACTGGATAGGTGATTGTCGTCGTATGCCCCGGTCAGGGGTCCCAAACACCCGGCTTTCTCGAGCCGTGGCTCGCGGAAGCCAGCTACCGCGACCATCTCGCCGAGCTCTCCGAAGCGGCAGGCATCGACCTCGCGACCCACGGCACGACCTCTGACGCCGACACCATCCGAGACACCGCCGTTGCGCAACCGCTCATCGTCGCCGCGGGCCTGCTCGCCCTCCGGCCACTGCTGGCCGGGCGCGAGAACAAGGTCGGCGGGGTCGCGGGGCACTCCGTCGGAGAGTTCACCGCTGCGGCCGCCGCGGGCATCTTCAGCGAGCACGACGCGCTGGGTCTCGTGCGCGAGCGCAGCCAGGCGATGGCCGAAGCCGCAGCGCTCACCCCAACCGGAATGAGCGCCGTCATCGGAGGCGACGAGACCGAACTCCTCGCGACGCTCGAACGCCTCGACCTGCACCCCGCGAACTTCAACGGCGCCGGCCAGATCGTCGTCGCCGGGGAGCTCGCCGCTCTCGAAACGCTGCCCTCCAACGCTCCCGCTGGCGCGCGCGTCATCCCCTTGCAAGTGGCCGGTGCATTCCACACTCGGTATATGTCGTCGGCCGTAGAGCGACTTCGGTCCGCCGCAGCCACCGTCAGCACCCGCAACCCGCGGTTCACGATCTGGTCCAACCGTGACGGCCGCCCCGTGAGCGACGGCTCCACCTTCCGCGACTACGCGGTGGGGCAGGTATCCAGCCCGGTGCGCTGGGACCGCACCATGGCATCCTTTGCGGATGCCGGTGTCACCGGAGTCATCGAAGTCACCCCCGCGGGTGCCCTCGTCGGACTCGTCAAACGTGCCCTCAAAGGCATACCCACTGTCGCCATCAAAGCGCCCGACGACCTCCCCGCCGCAATCGAACTCTTGGAGAACTCATGAGCACCCCGACGTTGAAGCAGAACCACGGCGCCCAGTACACGCGCCTCTACGGCTTCGGTGCCGCGCGCGGTGACCTCGTCGTGCCCAATGACGACCTCATCGGACCCATCGACTCCAGCGACGAGTGGATACAGCAGCGCACCGGCATCGTCACCCGCACGCGCGCATCCGAAGGGCTCCTCGCCATCGACCTCGCCACCGAAGCCGCCAAGGAGGCGATCGAGGCATCCGGAATCGAGCCCGAGAAGATCGACCTCGTCATCATCGCCACCATCAGCAACGTTCAGCAGACGCCTTCGATGGCCGCTGTCGTCGCCGACCGTGTCGGGGCAAACCCTGCGGCTGCATACGACGCCAACGCCGCGTGCGCAGGGTACTCCTATGCGCTCACCCAGGCCGACGCGCTCATCCGCTCC
>DAOMOV010000337.1:0-1734 GCA_035444505.1 Terrimesophilobacter sp. | reverse complement strand
TCGTGACCTCGTGACCCAGCAGGGTTCCCACCGCGCGGTCGGTGTTGCGGATCGGCACGTCGATGGCAGCGGGACCCCGCGCCTCCAGTGCTTCGTGGGCCCTTGCAATGAGGTCGACATCGAAGTGCTCGTCGAGTCGATGATCCTGCTCGTGCGTGTTTCGCAGCGCGGTGCCCTTCTCCACCTGCGGGGGCGTGAGCACGGGAGCCAGGTCGAGCCCCTCCGTCTTCCAGTGCCGCACCGCGTCGTCGACCTCGAGAAGCTCGCTGTGCCCGATCGCCTCATCGAGGCTGCGAAAACCCAGAGCGGCGAGGTACTCGCGAACCTCCTCGGCGAGGAACTCGAAGAACGTCTGCACGAACTCCGGTTTGCCGGTGAAACGTGACCGCAGTTCCGGGTTCTGCGTCGCCACGCCGACGGGGCAGGTGTCGAGGTGACACACCCGCATCATGACGCAGCCGCTCACTACGAGCGGAGCGGTCGCAAAGCCGAACTCCTCCGCACCCAGCAACGCCGCGACGATGACGTCACGACCCGTCTTCAGCTGCCCGTCAACCTGCACCACGACCCGATCGCGGAGTCCGTTCGTGAGCAGCGTGTGCTGCGTCTCAGCGAGACCGAGCTCCCAGGGAGTGCCTGCGTGCTTCAGCGAGCCAAGGGGGCTCGCACCCGTGCCACCATCGTGACCGGAGACCAGGATGACATCGGCGAGTGCCTTCGTCACTCCCGACGCGACCGCACCTATGCCGCTCGCACTCACGAGCTTCACGTGCACTCGGGCATGCGGGCTCGCCCGCTTGACGTCGTAGATGAGCTGCTTGAGGTCCTCGATCGAGTAGATGTCGTGGTGCGGCGGCGGACTGATGAGTCCCACCCCCGCGGTGGAGTGCCGGGTGCGGGCGATCCACGGGTACACCTTCGTCGGCGGCAGCTGCCCGCCCTCACCCGGCTTCGCACCCTGGGCCATCTTGATCTGGATGTCTCGTGCGTGCGTCAGGTACATACTCGTGACACCGAATCGCGCCGACGCGACCTGTTTGATCGCGCTGCGACGCTCGGGGTCGAGCAGTCGCTGGACGTCCTCACCACCCTCACCCGTGTTGCTGCGCGCCCCGAGTCGATTCATCGCGATCGCGAGGGTTTCGTGTGCCTCGGGGCTGATCGAACCGAGACTCATTGCTCCCGTCGAGAACCTCGTGACTATCGAGGCAACGGGCTCGACCTCGTCGAGGGGCACAGGCTGTCGCCCATCCTCACTGAACCGAAACATACCCCGCAGCGTCATCAGCGCCTTCGACTGGTCGTCAACGAGCTTCGTGTACTGACGGAACACGTCGAACTGGCGCGTGCGGGTCGAGTGCTGCAACCGGAACACCGTTTCCGGATTGAACAGGTGTGGGGGGCCCTCCCGCCTCCACTGGTACTCGCCGCCCGTGTCGAGCCGACGGTGTGCGAAGACCGCGGACTCGTCGGGGTAAGCGGCGCGATGACGGGCGAGATTCTCCGCCGCGATCGTCGCGAGGCCGACCCCGCCCAGGCGACTCGTGGTGCCGCTGAAGTAGGCATCCACGAAGCTCTTGTCCAGGCCGATAGCCTCGAACGCCTGGGCGCCAGAATACGACGAGGCCACCGAGATTCCCATCTTCGACATGACCTTGAGCACACCCTTGCCGAGCGCAGTGATGAGGTTGCGCACCGCCTCGAGCTCGGTCACGCCCGTGATCTCGTGGCTTC
>DAOMOV010000336.1:1028-1755 GCA_035444505.1 Terrimesophilobacter sp. | reverse complement strand
ATGGGGCCGCAGACGGGCAGGGGCCCCAGCCGCGCAACAGCGACATCGGCGGCCACCACCTCGCGTTCTACGTCGACGATCTGGATGCCGCGGTCGCCTACCTGCAGTCGAAGGGCATCCAGGTGCTCGGGGAGCCCACCGTGAGCAGAAACGCAAGCGAGGGGCAGCGCTGGGTGTACTTCCTCTCGCCCTGGGGCATGCAGTTCGAACTCGTGAGCTTCCCGAACGGCAAGGCGTACGAGAAGGATGCGCCGGTGCTGCTGTGGCACCCGGTTCAGCCCGAGCGGTGACCCCGGTCGTGACTCCCGAACCCGCGGTCACCCAGGCCGCGACGCGCGATGGAGCGGCGAGCACCCGCATCGCCGAGCGGATCCGTGACGAGATACTCGGCGGCAGGCTCGCCCCGGGCACGCGCATCCGGCAGGAGGATCTCGCGGCGCGCTTCGGCGCGAGCAGGCTGCCGGTGCGTGAGGCCCTGCGCAGCCTCGAGTCCGACGGTCTCGTCACCCTCGTCGCGAACACGGGCGCCTGGGTGTCACGACTGAGCCTCGAGGAGTGCGTCGAGATTTACCGCACGCGCGAACGCATCGAACCGCTGCTGCTCGCCTACGCCGTGCCGAACTACCCCGAATCACGAATCGACGAGCTGGTCGGCCTCGCGGACCGCATGGAGCGTGCCCGGAGCACGGAGGAGTTTCTCGCGCTCGATCGCCAGTTCCACCTGCTC
>DAOMOV010000336.1:0-1001 GCA_035444505.1 Terrimesophilobacter sp. | reverse complement strand
AACGCGACCCAGCACTACCGCCGCGCCTACGCCCTGCTGCTCAACGAGGACCGCCGCCGCATCATGCACGACGAGCACCACATGCTCACGACGGCCCTGCAAGAGGGAGACGTGCCGGGGGCGGAGCGCATCCTCGAGGGGCACATTCGCCGCACCCGCCGCGAACTGTCGCAGCACCCGGAAATCTTCGATTGATCAGCTTTTTTGCCGCACCCTAGAGGTGAGGGAGACGAATGACTCCTGAGACCGCCATGTCGGCAAGCGTGCGGTGTAGTGTGCCAGACCCCGCGACGGAGCTCTCGACTCGGCAGCTGCAACCGCCTCGCGGTAGCGTAGCATTTATGTTACGCTCCAATGGCCGGGTCGAGTCGATAGAGGAGGTGCGACATGGTCAGTGAGTTTTGGAGGGATCTGGAATCCGACCTGACGAACCCAGAGTTCGCCAGGGAGTTTGCTGCAGAGTCCATTCGTATCGCCACGATCGATACGCTCGTGAACCAGCTCGATGAAGCTCGCGAAACTGCTGGACTGTCGAAGGCAGCCCTGGCCCGCGCGATCGGCGTAGACCCCGCAGTGATTCGTCGCTTGCTGTCGGCACCCAGTGTGAATCCCACGCTCGGCATGCTGGCCGAGGTTGCAGCAGCGCTCGGATTCCGGGTGCGCTTAGAACCGATGGATGCCGAAGATCGAGCGAAGATCACCGAGCCAATGCTGCGGGCTGCGGTCGCCTGACCGTCAGGAGATCGACCGCGGCTGCCGCGCGCGGTACTCCCCGCCGAGAGCCCGGATGAGGCGGTAGTCCTTGTCACTGAGCGTCGTGCGAAACGGTTTCGATCGGCCATCGACAATGACGAGTAACGGCTTGTCGGTGCCTTGCGCCTCGTAGTCGAGGACGCAGTAGAGCCGGTAGTGCGTCCTGTTGGGCGGGCCATCGACTCGGATCTCGAACCAGCCCGTCATCTCGCCGTGCATCGCCTCCCAATACCCGCCGCCGGCGAATC
>DAOMOV010000335.1:0-1763 GCA_035444505.1 Terrimesophilobacter sp. | reverse complement strand
GACCTGGCCGACCGCATCCTCGATCGGGACAAGCACCCGCAGTGGCAGGGCGAGCGGACGAAGATGGTGTACGCCTTCCCGGTGCGGGAGTCGTTGTGGCAGCGGTACGCGGAGCTGCGTGCCGAGGGGCTTCGGAACGACCGGGGACTGGCGGATGCCACAGCGTTCTACGGTCAGCACCGTTCCTCGATGGACGAGGGGGCCCAGGTCGCCTGGTCGGAGCGGTACAACCACGACGAACTCTCCGCCGTCCAGCACGCGATGAACCTGAAGCTGCAGGACGAGGCGGCGTTCTTCGCGGAGTATCAGAACGAGCCGCTGCCCGAGGTGCAGGCGATCGACGACCTGCTGAGCGCCGACCAGATCGCGGCGAAGGTGTCGGGGCACCTGCGGGGCGAGGTGCCGATCGGCTGCACGCGGCTGACAATGTTCGTGGACGTGCAGGGCAAGGCGCTGTTCTACCTCGTCGCTGCCTGGGAGGACGACTTCACCGGGTACATCATCGACTACGGCACTGAGCCGGACCAGAAGCAAGCGTACTTCACGCTCCGCGACATGCGGCGCACGCTGGCGACCGCCGCGCCCCGGGCCGGCGTCGAGGGGGCGATCTACGCAGGGCTCGAGCGTCTCGCGTCGTCGCACCTGGCCCGCGAGTGGCGGCGCGACGACGGGGCGATGGTCCGGATCGACCGCTGCCTCATCGATGCGAACTGGGGATCGTCCACGGATGTGGTGTACCAGTTCTGCCGTCAAAGCCCGCACGCCGGCGTGCTGATGCCCAGCCACGGGCGCTACGTCGGCGCGTCGAGCATTCCGTTCTCCGACTACAAGCGCAAACGCGGCGAGCGGATCGGCCTGAACTGGCGCGTGCCCGTCGTCACGGGCAAGCGGGCGGTGCGGCACGTCCTGTTCGACACGAACTACTGGAAGTCGCTTGCCCATTCGCGTCTCGCGGTGCCGATGGGCGATCCCGGGTGCCTGTCGCTGTTCGGCACCAAGCCAGAACCGCACCGTCTGCTCGCGGAGCACCTGACCAGCGAATACCGGGTCAGGACCGAAGGGCGCGGCAGAACGGTAGACGAGTGGAAGCTCCGCCTCGATGGACTCGACAACCACTGGCTCGACTGCCTGGTGGGTGCCGCGGTCGCAGCCTCAATGGAGGGGGCGATGCTCTTTGGGACCGACACCCTAGCGGCAGCGCGACCTCGGGTGCGCCTGTCGCACCTGCAAAGGAGCAGGCGATGAATCACACGGACGTGCCATCCCGCAAGCCTGCCGAGCAGCGTGGCCTTCAGTGCCCAAAGTGTGGCAGCGGGCGGTGGAGAGTGGTCTACACGCGCCCTCGTCCGGGGGGGCGGCTGGTGCGACGCCGCGAGTGCCGCAACTGCGGCAAAGCCGTCATCACGACGGAAAGAGTGATCGGATAGCGTCGGCAGTTCCATATGCGTAACGATCTGCACGAGTGTCCCTTGAGCGGCCGTGACAACGAGTGCGCCTTCGCGTACAACTCGGCGTACACATCCAGACCGGAGGTTCCGGGAGGCGAACGGTGAGCGGCTGATCCCCGAGCACTGCTAAGCCAAGATGCGATGCGCCGTGCAGGGCTGCACCCCTGTGCGGCGTTGTGCGTTTTGGATCCGCCTCTTGGAACCCCCAGCCTGGTGCAAGGACGCACGCCGATGCCGGATCCCACCCCCGATCTTGAACAGGCAATCCGCTACAACGCATCGCAGCCCGCGAAGGCGTCGATCGACGGCCAGTCC
>DAOMOV010000334.1:0-1765 GCA_035444505.1 Terrimesophilobacter sp. | reverse complement strand
CTCAGCTCGATCAGTCGTCGTCGTTCCAGGGTCTCGCGACGTTCGGCATGCGCCCGTTCTTGACGGAACCGGAGCAGCTCGACGAGTGGCAGCCGGATGTCGCGATCGTGGGTGCCCCGTGGGACGACAACACGACGAACCGCCCTGGCGCGCGGTTCGGTCCGCGCGCGATGCGGGCGAACGCATACGACCCGGGCACTTACCACCTCGATCTGGAGATCGAGATGTTCGACCACCTGGACGTCGTCGACTATGGCGATGCGATCATGAGCCACGGCATGTGGGAGCCGTCGAGGGCTGCGATCCAGCAGCGTGTGGGCGAGATCGCGAGTCGCGGCATCATCCCCATCATTCTGGGCGGCGACCATTCGATCACCTGGCCGGCTGCGACGGCGGTGGCGGAGCACCACGGGTTCGGCAAGATCGGCATGATCCATTTCGATGCGCACGCCGACACAGCGGAGCACATCGACGGCAACCTCGCGAGTCACGGCTCTCCGATGAGGCGCCTCATCGAGTCGGGGGCAATCCCGGGCCACAACTTCATCCAGGTGGGGCTGCGCGGCTACTGGCCGGGCGAGGAGGACCAGAAGTGGATGCGCGACAACGGCCTGCGTCACCACACGATGCAGGAGATCTGGGAGCGCGGTGCGAAAGAGGTGATGAAGGAGACAATCGCTGAAGCGCTCGACGGCACTGACGGCATCTACCTCTCTATTGACATCGACGTGCTCGACCCCGCGTTCGCGCCCGCGACGGGTACGCCTGCGCCGGGCGGGTTCGCGCCGATCGATCTGCTGCGGGTGGTGCGGCAGATTGTGCTCGACACGAACGTTGTCGCCATGGATGTCATGGAGGTCGCTCCGGCCTATGATCACGCCGACGTGACGGTGAACAATGCGCACGGCCTCATCTGGGAGGCTCTCGGCGCGCTGGCGTTCAAGAAGCGCGCGGCGGGTTGAGCTCTTACGCGTAGTTGACGTAGCGTCACGGAAATTAGCACTGGACAAAGCACCAAGAGTCGCCTAGTATTGACCTTTGCGCTCCCATCCCCATGCCGTCATATTGTGGTCGGCCTGCGCGCCCAGACGAATCCCCGAGTATAGCGGCGGGGTCCACGTGTCTGCGGCTGTGGTGCGTCTTCTCACTACCGACACAATATTGAGGCCGACGGGTCTCACGGAGGTTGTTTTCCTTGGCTGCTGCGCGAAACGCATCCAGTAAGAAGTCCCCCAAGAACGGCCGGTACGCATCCCGGCTCTCGTTCGCCAAGATCACCGACACGCTTGACGTTCCCGACCTGCTCGCCCTGCAGACCGAGAGCTTCGACTGGCTCGTCGGCAACGAGCACTGGAAGGCTCGCGCCGCCGAAGCGAAGGCCGCCGGCCGGCAGGACCTGCCGAGCCTCACCGGGCTCGAGGAGATCTTCGAAGAGATCTCCCCCATCGAAGACCTCGGCGAGACCATGCAGCTCTCGTTCACGAACCCGTTCCTCGAGGAGCAGAAGTACTCCATCGAGGAGTGCAAGGAGAAGGGCAAGACCTACTCCGCCCCGCTCTACGTCGAGGCCGAGTTCATGAACCACACGACGGGTGAGATCAAGACCCAGACGGTGTTCATGGGCGACTTTCCCCTGATGACCCCCAAGGGCACCTTCGTCATCAACGGCACAGAGCGTGTCGTGGTGTCCCAGCTCGTGCGCTCGCCGGGCGTGTACTTCGACCGCGCGCAGGAGAAGACGAGCGATAAGGATGTCTTCTCGGCC
>DAOMOV010000333.1:0-1775 GCA_035444505.1 Terrimesophilobacter sp. | reverse complement strand
GTTTCCCAAAGGCCGAGTCGGCCGGCGGCGCTGGCACAGGCGGCGAGGCCAGAAAGGGCCCTCGCTCAGTGCCGGGGTGCGTGCGGCGTAACAGCATCACAGCCTGGAGTACAGTGGCAAGTGCCGTGCCCGTGTGCGCCGCGGTGAAACCCAAAGCCCACCGGTTGTGAAGGATTTTGTCGTGGCGAAACCGATCGTACTGATCGCAGAAGAACTCTCCCCGGCCACGGTCGATGCGCTCGGCCCCGACTTCGATGTGCGCCAGATCGACGGCACCGACCGCGCTGCACTCCTCGCCGCGCTGCCCGAGGCGAAGGCGATTCTCGTGCGCTCCGCCACCCAACTCGACGCGGAGGCAATCATCGCGGGCAAGAACCTCACCGTCATCGCCCGCGCCGGTGTCGGTCTCGACAACGTCAATGTGAGGGCTGCCACGGAGGCCGGTGTGATGGTCGTCAACGCCCCCACCTCGAACATCGTTTCTGCCGCCGAGCTGGCGATCGGGCACCTCCTGAGCCTCGCCCGATTCATCCCGGCCGCGAACACGTCGCTCAAGGCGGGGGAGTGGAAGCGTTCACAGTTCACGGGTGCTGAGCTCTTCGAGAAAACAGTGGGCATTGTGGGACTCGGCCGCATCGGCACGCTTGTCGCGCAGCGCCTCGCCGCGTTCGGCACCGAGCTCGTCGCCTACGACCCCTACGTGACGCCCACGCGGGCGCAGCAGCTCGGGGTGCAGTTGCTGAGTCTTGACGAGCTCATGGCGGCATCCGACTTCATCACCGTGCACATCCCTCGCACCCCCGAGACGACCGGTCTGATCGGAGCCGAGCAGTTCGCGCTCGCCAAGCCCTCCTTGCGCATCGTCAACGCGAGCCGCGGAGGCATCATCGACGAAGACGCTCTCGCCGACGCCCTGCGCACGGGGCGCATCGCGGGTGCGGGCCTCGACGTGTTCGTCGCCGAGCCCCCCACGGGTTCGCCGCTTCTCGAGCTCGACAACATCGTCGTGACGCCGCACCTGGGTGCGTCGACCGACGAGGCTCAGGAGAAGGCCGGTGTGTCGGTCGCGCGGTCGGTGCGGCTGGCCCTTGACGGCGAGTTGGTGCCGGATGCCGTCAACGTCGCGGGTGGGGTCATTGACCAGAGCGTGCGGCCAGGCATCCCGCTCATGGAGAAGCTGGGCCAGGTGTTCAGCGGCCTTGCCTCAAGCCCTGTCACGAATATCGATGTCGAAGTGCGCGGCGAGATCGTCGAGTTCGACGTCAACGTGCTGAAGCTTGCGGCCCTCAAGGGGTACTTCACGAACATCGTGAGCGAAGCCGTCTCATACGTGAATGCGCCACTCATGGCGGAGCAGCGCGGCATTCCTGTGCGACTCATCACCGATCCCGTCAGCGATGAGTACCGCAACCTCATCACGATCCGTGGCGGTCTGGCCGACGGCACCGAGGTGTCGGTGTCGGGGACCCTCGTGGGCACGAAGCAGATCCAGAAGATCGTGCAGATCAATGGGTACGACGTTGAGGTGACTCTCGCCGACTACCTCGTGGTCATGGTGTACACGGACCGCCCCGGTGTGGTTGCCGTGTTCGGGCGCGAGTTCGGCGACGCGGGAATCAACATCGCGGGGATGCAGGTGGGCCGTCGTGAGGCGGGTGGTCAGGCGTTGAGTGTGCTCGTCGTCGACTCGCCGGCGTCCGATGAACTGTTGGAGAAGGTGCAGCAGGAGATAGACGCCGACCTGGTGCGCCAGATCATCATCACCGAGTAGCCCG
>DAOMOV010000332.1:0-1779 GCA_035444505.1 Terrimesophilobacter sp. | reverse complement strand
ATCAGCGACGACACGATCGACATCGTCATCAACACGCCGAGCGGTCGTTCCGCACGTGCGGACGGATACGAGATCCGCACTGCAACGGTCGCGGCCGATAAGGCACTGTTCACGACGATCGCACAGCTCGGTGCGGCAGTGAGTTCCATTGAGGCCACGCGGGACGGCTTCGACGTGACATCACTGCAGGAGTACGACCTGGCCCGCGCCGAGCGTCTGGCACGGGTTCAAGGATGACTGCTCCCGCAGGTTTTGGCGCCAGGGTTGAACTCGCCCTGGCGACGCGGGGCCGTTTGTGTGTCGGCATCGACCCGCACAGCTACGTACTCGACCGGTGGAGCCTGCCCGACACAGCAGAGGGCGTGAGGGAGCTGGGCCTGCGGGTGGTGGACGCGGTTCACGGCATGGTGGGAATCGTCAAACCGCAGGTGGCATTCTTCGAACGCTTCGGTGCCGCTGGACTGGCCGCACTTGAACGCGTCCTCGCCGAAGCGCGAGGCGCTGGACTGGTCACCATTGCCGACGCGAAGCGGGGAGATATCGGCAGCACGATGGAGGGCTACGCTCACGCGTGGTTGCGGCGCGGCTCCCCGCTGGAGGTTGACGCGGTGACGCTCAGCCCGTACCTCGGTGTCGCCTCGCTCGCGCCGACGATCGATTTTGCGCGAGCGCACGACAAAGGGGCGTTCGTGCTCGCGGCAACGTCGAATCCTGAGGCGGGTCCCCTGCAAACCGCCCGCATGGCCGACGGTTCCACGGTAGCGGCGAGCATTGTCAAGGCGATCGTCGCCGACAACGCTGCACACACTGAGGCGCACAAGCGTGCGGTTGGCGATGTCGGCGTCGTGCTGGGCGCAACCGTCGACTTCGCAGAGGCGAAGATCGAGCTCGAGGCCCTCGCCGGGCCCAGTGTGACGCCGATCCTTGCGCCGGGCTTCGGCACGCAGGGGGTGGCCTTCACCGAGGTGACGAGACGATTCGGTGCGGCGACAGAGGGCGTGATCGTGAGCGCATCCAGAGCCTTGCTTGAACTCGGCCCGGCTGGAATCGTGGACACCGTGCGAATCGCAGGTGACCAGGTGAACGAGTAATGGGCCCACGCGTTCCTGACGTTGACCGTGTCGCGGCGTCGCGAGCTGCCGTCGCGGCACGACGGGCGCGGGCCGCGGTCAAGAACGACCTCGCGATCAGGGTTCGCTCCCCACTCGATGTTGCTCAAGCTGCCTGGGCGGACTCTCGCAGCGCGGAGGCGGGGCTTCGTGTGCGAGAGCTCATCGGCGCGTTGCCAGGCATGGGGCCCATTCGCACTGCGAAAGTGCTCGAACAGTTGGGCATAGCCGAGTCGAAGCGGGTTGGTGGCCTTGGTGTGAGGCAGCGGGATGCGCTGCTCACGTGGCTGTCGGCGCGCGAGCACGTGCCGATCCCCCCGCGCCGCGCCCGACTCGTCGTGCTCGCGGGCCCTACCGCGGTCGGCAAGGGCGCTGTGTCGGGCTATATCCGTGAGAACTATCCCGGTGTGCATCTCTCCGTGTCCGCGACGACGAGACCACCGAGGCCGGGAGAGGTCGATGGGGCCAACTACTACTTCGTCACTGACGAAGAATTCGACCGTCTCGAGGCCGAGGGGCTCATGCTGGAGACCGCGACGGTGCACAACGCGTACCGTTACGGAACACCGAGGGAGCCTGTCGATGAGGCCCTCAACGCGGGCCGGAGCGTTCTGCTGGAGATCGATATCCAGGGTGCGCGAGCCGTTCGCAAGGCAATGCCTGAGGCGAT
>DAOMOV010000331.1:0-1792 GCA_035444505.1 Terrimesophilobacter sp. | reverse complement strand
ATCAGGCGTGGTCGCCGTACGTGCTTCACTCGGTGACTTCCTTCTTCGCTGACGCGGTACCTCGACGGAGCGCGGCTACGGCAACAACGATACCCGCGGCTCCGACCGCGAGGCCGGCAACACCGAAGATGCGTGCGAGCGAGTCCACCGTTGGAGCAGCCGCATGTGCGCCGGATTCGGCAGCCTCGCCGTGCTCGCCGTGCTCGCCGTGGTCGTCGTGGTCGTTCCCGGTCGAGGTCTGATCATCGGTGACACTGTGAGTGTCATTGTGGTCGTGCCCGCCGCCGGTCGACTCGGTGAGCGCGACGACGGGGGCGGGCGCTGCCGCGCCAGGTTCGAGCGATGCCCAGTCGACAGAACCTTCGACGCAGCTCTGCAGCACGGGGAAGGCGAGCGTGTCGCCGACCGCGCCATCCGGTAGCCGCAGCGACAGCTCGAAGGTGTCGCGCAGCTCGTTCGGCAGCGGGGTATGGGCCGTGTAGTCCACGGTGACGACGCGGTCACCGTCGCGGGTGAGCGAGACATCCCACCCCGGGTTCACGGTGGGGGTGACCGAGGCGACCTGCTCGGGGATGCTGATGCTGATCGACGTGGTCGCCGAGCCGTCACAGCCGTGCGGGATGGCGAAGGTGAGCACGGTGTACGAGCCCGCGCCGGTGGCGGTTGGGTCGACGGTGACGTGGGCGCTCGCGGCGAGCGGCGCCGACAGGGAGAGCGCGGTGCCCGCCGCGACAGCGAGGGCAGCCTTGATACCGGTTTTCATGATGAGTCCTTAAAGAGAGTTGTTGGTGCGCGCGACCGAGTACGGTGCGGCGCAAGAAATGGTGAATGAGATTAGAGAGCCACAGCTGCGGGCGGGCCGCGGTAGCGGACAACGCTCGACAGGATGCGCGACGCCAGCGGCGGCTCGTCGGTGTGCGCGATGGTCGTGGCGAGTCGGCCGATGTGCGCGGCGGATGACATCCCGAGGCCGAGGGCCACACCCGTGAGGCGAGCAAGTTCGGCGAGAAGCCAGAGCGCACGTTCTCCGTATCGGAGCACCACGAAGGTCACAGCGGCTGCGGCTGCGTGGCTCAGCCACATGGGACCGTCGTGCGTGTGCACCGCACCTGGGTCGAGTGCCGCCAGCTGTGCCGCGACCGCGGACGCGCCGTGCACGTGACCACCCCCGCCGATCGCCGAGTTGCTGACCCCCGCGAACATGAGGAAGAGGAAGTGGAACAGGAATTGGCTCAGCCCCACCGCGAGAGCCAGTCGCACCCGCGACAGGGCGACCCCGGCGAGGGGGATGCTCACGAGAGCCGAGAACACCAGGCACGCTACGAGACCGAGGAAAGCGGGGACGGGCCCGCCGGCGAGACCGTGGAAGAACACCGCGACGAAGGTCGAAACAGCGGCGGCGGTGACACCGCGGGCGATTCTCGCCCCTCTGGAAACCATGCGCATCCTGACTCGACTGCTGATTCAACCAGTTTACGCGGCACGCCGGACGTGAGTTTCCGGCACAGCGTCGCCGGATCGGGTTAGGCTCGTGGAGCAGTCAGAAGTCACGGGAGGAACCATGGCACGCATTGGCGAGAGCGCCGACCTGCTCAAGTGCTCCTTCTGCGGCAAGAGCCAGAAGCAGGTGCAGCAACTCATTGCCGGCCCTGGCGTGTACATCTGTGACGAGTGCGTCGAACTGTGCAACGAGATCATCGAGGAGCGCCTCGCCGAATCGGGCGAGAAGGAGGCAGCCGAGTTCGACCTGCCGAAGCCGAAGGAGATCTTCGCGTTCCTCGAGGAGTACGTG
>DAOMOV010000330.1:0-1798 GCA_035444505.1 Terrimesophilobacter sp. | reverse complement strand
CGCGCGTTCTTCGACATCACGAACGCCGCCACAATGCCCTTGAGCACCGCAATCTCGGCACGGATGTCGGCGGGCACCACCACATCCGCCCCGAACCTCACCAGCGGCTCGCCTTGCCGCGCCTCCACCGTTGCCCGGAACGCTGCGCCCACGAACCGACCGATGAGCTGCGAGGTCAGGTTCTTCAGCTTGCCGTGATCGCGGCGCGACCCACTCCACTCATCGATCCACACGGGCAGCGAATCGAGTCGATCGAACGCTGCCATGAGTGCCGCACGATCAAACTCGTCTCCGATCCACTCCACCATCGAGTCGACGAGTTCCGCGTGGTCGACCCGCTCACCGAGAGCCTGAACGTCGATGAAGCCGCCCACGACGGCGTCCTCGAAGTCGTGCACCGAGTATGCGATGTCATCGGCGAGGTCCATCACCTGTGCCTCGATGCACAGCACACGGTCGGGGGCACCCTCACGCAGCCACGAGAACACAGCTGCGTCTTCCGCGTAGAACCCGAACTTCGCGCGACCGCTCGGGTCATCGACCGAGCCCTCCCTGGGCCACGGGTACTTGCAGCTCGCATCCAGGCTCGCCCGCGTCAGGTTCAGCCCGAACGAGCGGCCCTCCGCGTCGAACACCTTCGGTTCGATGCGCGACAGCACCCGCAGGGTCTGCGCGTTCCCCTCAAAACCCCCAACATCATTCGCCCACTGGTTCAGAGCCCGCTCACCGTTGTGGCCGAACGGTGGATGACCCAGGTCGTGGGCGAGACACGCCGTGTCCACCACATCGGGATCGAGACCGAGCACGTTCGCCAGCTCCCGGCCCACCTGTGCAACCTCGAGAGAATGCGTCAACCGGTTGCGCGCAAAGTCGACGCCCATCGTTGGGCTCAGCACCTGCGTCTTCGCCGCAAGCCTCCGCAGCGCACTCGAATGCAGCACCCTGGCCCGGTCACGCGCAAAATCGCTGCGCCGACTCGAGTGCTCCTCCGGGAACAGCCGGGCAGCGTCATGCTCCGTGTACAGCTCAGCCACCCGTCGTGTCCGCCTCACCCTCGACAAGTTCACCGCGACCCGCCGCGCTCAACTCCCGCGAGTCCAGCCAGCCCTCCGGCAGCACCGTGCGCTTCGGCGAACCCGCACGACCCCGCGGTCCCTCCACACCGGCACCTGGGTACGGGTCGTCACCCAGCTCAGCCAGAAGCTCGTCGAGCTGCGCAAGACTCGAAACCTCCGCCAGATGGGCCCTCGACTCGCCACCGATCGGGTACCCCTTGAAATACCAGGCGATGTGCTTGCGGATGTCACGGCACGCGTGCAGCTCATCCTCGAAGAACTCGGCGAGCAGCTCTGCGTGTCGGCGCACCGCCACCGCCACCTCGCCCAGACTCGGCGCCGCCGTCACCTGCTCAAGCGGATTCTGGCCCGCCGCACGGGCACGGAAGGCGCTGGCCAGGTCACCGAACAGCCACGGGCGGCCCAGGCATCCGCGCCCCACCACGACACCATCGCAGCCGGTCTCCTCGACCATGCGAATCGCATCCGCCGCCGACCAGATGTCGCCGTTGCCCAGCACCGGGATGCTCGTGATCGCCTCCTTGAGGCGCGCGATCGCCGACCAGTCGGCGTGGCCGCTGTAGTGCTGGCTCGCCGTGCGGGCATGCAGCGCGACCGCGGCGACCCCGACATCCTCGGCCGTCCGCGCCGCGTCGAGATAGGTGAGGTGATCGTCGTCGATGCCCTTGCGCATCTTCACCGTCACCGGCAGCGCCACCGCCTGCACCACGGCGGCGATGATC
>DAOMOV010000329.1:0-1821 GCA_035444505.1 Terrimesophilobacter sp. | reverse complement strand
GCAGCTCGCGCTGAACCGCGAAGGCGATGACAGCGGCGAGGGCGAGCGCCCAGAGGAGGAGGGTGCTGAGCAGACCGACACGGCCCAGCGCGCGGTTGCCAGCAACAATCTGCGCGGAGCCGGGCGCCACAAGGTTGAGGGCGATGAGCCACCACGCCCGCCTCCGCATGACCTCGCGGGAACGGGTGTCGGGCTTGCGCAGCGGGTGGGTGCCGAGGCTCACCGGGTCACTCGGTGGTGAGGCTGCCACGTTTCGCCTCGACCTGGGCCTCGAGATCCCGGGCGAAGTCGGCAAGTTTCTGGGTGAGCGAGGCATCCGCACTGCCGAGGATGCGCACGGCGAGGAGCCCTGCGTTGCGGGCACCGCCGATGGAGACGGTGGCGACGGGCACCCCGGCGGGCATCTGCACGATGGAGAGGAGGGAGTCGAGGCCGTCGAGCTTCGCTAGCGGCACGGGCACACCGATGACGGGAAGCGTGGTGACGGCCGCGAGCATGCCCGGCAGGTGGGCGGCGCCGCCAGCACCAGCGATGATGACGCGGATGCCGCGACCGGCGGCATCCTTGCCGTACTGGATCATGCGCTCAGGGGTGCGATGCGCGGAGACCACGTCGGCTTCGTACGTGACCGCGAAATCGTCGAGCGCGACCGCCGCGTCGCGCATGACGGGCCAGTCGGAGTCAGAGCCCATGACGATGGAGACGAGCGGCTTGACCATGCCTCGATGGTACCGTTCCGGCGGTCGGGTAGACCGTAGGCGGTATCGAGACCCGCCTTCAGATCTTGATACGCGGGCTTACGCCCGCTACTCGATCAGCGGGGTTCTCAACGCCGGGCGGCTCAGCCGAAGAGCGCTGCCGCCGCGCGCGCCTCATACGCGACATCGTCGAGGTCGACGCCGGTGACCGTCACGTGGCCGAGCTTGCGGCCCGCGCGGGGCTCCTTGCCGTAGTTGTGCACCTTCGCCAGCGGGTGCTCTGCCAGGACGCGCTGCAGACGCGAACCCATGGACGCCAGACTGTCGGAACCGAACACGTTCACCATCACCGACCACGGCTCGCGGCGTCCCGTCGCCCCCAGAGGCAGGTCCAGCACGGCGCGAAGGTGCTGCTCGAACTGGCTCGTCGTGGAACCCTCAATGCTCCAGTGCCCGGAGTTGTGCGGGCGCATCGCGAGCTCATTGACGAGGATGCGCTCATCCGTCGTCTCGAACAGTTCGACGGCGAGCACCCCGGTCACGTCGAGGCCTTCCGCGATCGCGATGGCGACATCAGCGGCAACCTCCGCCAGACGCCCTGCGGCGCGGGGGGCGGGGGCAATCACTTCCGCGCACACGCCGTCGCGCTGAATGCTCTCCACGAGCGGCCACACCGCCACCTCTCCCGACGGTCGCCGCGCCACCGACTGCGCCAGCTCGCGACGGAAATCGACCAGTTCCTCCACCAGCAGTTGGCCCCCGCGGCCGTCTTCCGCGAGGGTGGTGAACCAGTCGTCCGCTCCTGTGGCGTCCCGTACGACGCGAACGCCCTTGCCGTCGTAGCCGCCGCGCGCGGTCTTCACCACGGCGACCCCGCCGTGCGCCTCGAGGAACTCGCCCAACCCCGCGGCATCCGACACCGCAGCCCAGTCGGGCACCGGCATCCGCAGCTCGCTGAGCCTGCGACGCATCTCGATCTTGTCCTGCGCGAAGGCGAGCGCGTGTGGCCCTGGGCGCACGGGAGTTCCGGATGCCTCCACCGCCGCGAGCACGGACTGCGGCACGTGCTCGTGGTCGAACGTGACGACGTCCACTGTCTTGGCGAAGGCGAGCACCTCTTCGG
>DAOMOV010000328.1:0-1832 GCA_035444505.1 Terrimesophilobacter sp. | reverse complement strand
ACCGGCATCAACACCCCCAAGGGCTTCCCGCAGGCCGTCATCGCCGAACTCGCCAGCAACTCAGGGCTCCCCATCACGGAGGCGGTCGACCACTTCGAGGCGCAGGGCGCACGGGATGGGCTCGTGGAGGCATCCGGTGCCCTGCGCACCGTTGCGGTGAGCCTCACCAAGATCTGCAACGACCTGCGCTGGATGGGTTCCGGCCCCAACACCGGGCTGGCCGAGCTGCACCTGCCCGACCTGCAGCCGGGCTCCTCGATCATGCCCGGCAAGGTCAACCCGGTCGTGCCCGAGGCGGTGCTCATGGTGTGCATGCGCGTCATGGGCAACGACACCACGGTGGCGTGGGGCGGAGCTTCAGGCTCGTTCGAGCTCAACGTCGCGATCCCGGTCATGGGCACCGCGGTGCTCGAGTCGATCCGTCTGCTCGCGAACTCGAGC
This sequence comes from Terrimesophilobacter sp., assembly GCA_035444505.1. Taxonomy (GTDB): domain Bacteria; phylum Actinomycetota; class Actinomycetes; order Actinomycetales; family Microbacteriaceae; genus Terrimesophilobacter. Next base: position 1,391 of record DAOMOV010000328.1, on the reverse strand, counting down.
CGTATTCTCGCCGACAAGACCATCGACGGCCTCGAGGCGAACGTTGAGCGTGCCCGAGCCCTCGCCGAGTCGAGCCCGTCGATCGTGACCCCCCTCAACCGGGTCATCGGCTACGAAGAGGCTGCGAAGGTCGCGAAGAACGCCGTCGCGAAGGGCATCACCGTGCGCGACTCCGTGATCGAACTCGGCTACGTGGAGCGCGGCGAGATCACCGAAGAGCAGCTCGACACGCTCCTCGACGTGCTGAGCATGACCCGGCCGAACTAGCGCACCTGACGCCCGAGACGGGCGTCGGCGCTGGCGCCAGCAGCGAAGGCGAGAAATCGCCTTCGCTCATTGCTGAGGCGCGCGCTCAAGGATGGGCGCCCGACGCAGCGGCACCCCGTCGAGATCGGTCACGAGTCGCTCCCCGAGCGGAGTCGCAAGGGGCAGCGGAATGAGCAGGGAGCGCGCCCCGCTCGAGCCCGGTTTGCATGATTCCCGACCCGACCAGTGCTCCGTGCCGTCCGCCAGGTCCGGGCGTCCGAAATACACGGCCACCCGTACAGTGCTCGGCCCCTCCTGCAGGAACACCTCACGGGGAATGCACGCCGGATCCGCCGACACCAGCACCACCACGCGAGCCGTGTCGAGCCCCACCAGCCCCGGCGCGGGTGCCTCGCCCACGAGACCCCCGGCATCCTCGCCGTGCGGAACACCCATCGTTGGCACCGAGAAAAGATACGCCGGCTGACGCCGCTGGCCATCCATCGCGTGGTACGCCGACGGATCAACCCGCACAAGACCGCTCGGCACGCTCGAACTCGGGGCGACGACCCGGTTCACCACCACGGTGCCCGCATCGCCCCACATCTGCTCGATCGGGTTCGGCGGAGGGGGTGGCTCGGGCAGCGCGTCAAGGTAGCGCTGCCATGCGAGGCCACCACCCGCCAACAGACCCGCAATGCCGAGGCCCGCAACCACCCTCTGCACGCCGAAAGCCCACCCGCTCGGTGCATCCGACTGCGGTTCGCGGTACGTCCAGCTCAGCAGCAGCCGCCACTGGCTGCGCGGGGACAGCAAGCCCCATACAAAAAGGACCCCGAGCACCACGACCAACGCGACAGCCCAGAAGTCCACTGTTCGACCCTAATCGGTCGAGCGTGGTCCGAGCGAACCCACGCCCTACGCGAGCTCGTTCGACTCCAGCAGGGTCGTCACGAGTGACGCGATCTCACTGCGCTCCGACCTGGTCAGCGTGATATGCCCGAACAGCGAATGCCCCTTCAGGGTCTCGATCACCGACGCCACTCCGTCGTGCCGCCCCACCCGCAGGTTGTCGCGCTGCGCCACATCGTGCGTCAGCACCACCCGCGAGTTCTGCCCGATACGACTCAGCACCGTCAGCAGCA
>DAOMOV010000327.1:0-1843 GCA_035444505.1 Terrimesophilobacter sp. | reverse complement strand
CCTTCGGTCTCGCCGACGAGGGTGACCGTTTTGATGGTGCTCTGCAGGCGCCACAGCTCAAGACCGGCGACAGCGGCACCGCTGACAAGCACAACGACGAGGGATGCTGCGGCCACGGCGAGCGCGGTCGTCCACGCGCGGGGCCGCTTCAGTTTGCCGTGTCGCGCGATTCCGGGCAGCGCGGTGCGCAGGCCTCGCCTAGTCTCGTCACTCACATGGTCTCCTCTAGTTGCTGGCCGCCGACGGGTGGCCCAGCGGAGGGCGTGGGATTCGAACCCACGAGACATTTCTGCCCACCAGTTTTCAAGACTGGCTCCATCGGCCGCTCGGACAGCCCTCCCGTGAAAGCTCACGCGCGAGCGATTCTAGCCGCACCCGGTTGGGGATGCACCGAGAACCCGGTCCCCGCGGGTTGAGTCAGGGGTGGGGCAGGGAGTCGAGCACGGGAACGAGCCCGTCTGCCCAGACATCCGCCGTGTGCTCTGTTGCCGCAGCCTTCACCTCGGGGGGAGCCTGACCCATCGCCACGGCACGCCCACCGTCGCCCGCCCACTCGAACATTTCGATGTCGTTGCGCCCGTCGCCGGCGACGAGAACCCGCTCGCGCGGCACATCGAGGATTCTCCTCACGCGTTCCAGCGCGGTGCCCTTGTTGACGCCGTCGGGCGCGATGTCGAGCCACGCGGTCCAGCCGATGGCGTAGCTGACCTGGTGCAGACCGAGACTGTTGATCAGACGGATGAAATCGTCTGGTTCGTGGTTCGGGGAGACAACGACGACGCGTGTGACGGGCACTGTGGCGAGCCGCCCGAACGGTACTTGCTTGGCGTTCTCGAGGTTCCAGTCCGACATGCCCTCCGTGTAGAGGCGCTGGCCATTGCCATCTTCGACCATGAACCTGGCGTCGGGGAGACTGAACACGAGCTGCTCGAGCACCGGTCGCGCATCGAAGGTCTCGACGAGGTCGCGACGATACCCATCCGCGGCCGAGGGGTCGCGACGCATCGTCACGGCCCCGTTCGCACTCACGACGAACTCGGGCTCGATGCCGAGTTCGCGCAGCACCGGCTCGGTGGACTCCCACGACCTGCCCGTGGCGAGCGTGACGACGTGGCCAGCGTCACGGACCCGCGCCACGGCATCCGTGACAGGCTGCGTGAGCGTGCCATCTTCGTGAAGGATGGTGCCGTCGATGTCGAGAGCGACGAGCCAGCGCCGAGCGCCGTCTCGGCGCTCGGAGTCGGAACTGCTCACGTGATCGATTCCATCGTTTCAAGACCGCCAAGGTAGGGCCGCAGCGCCTCCGGCACACGCACTGAGCCATCGGACTGCTGGTGCATTTCGAGGATGGCGACGATCCAGCGGGTCGTCGCGAGCGTGCCGTTGAGGGTCGCGACGGGCGCCGTCTTGCCGCTCTCGGTGCGGTACCGGATGTTCAGCCGCCGCGCCTGGAAGGTAGTGCAGTTGCTGGTGCTGGTGAGCTCACGATAGCGGCCCTGGGTCGGCACCCACGCTTCGACGTCGAACTTGCGGGCCGCGCTGAGGCCAAGGTCACCGGCAGCGACGTCGATGACGCGGTAGCTGAGCTCGCAGGCCTGCAGCATGCGCTCCTGCAGGGCAAGCATCCGCTCGTGCTCCGCCTCGGCGTTCTCGGGCAGCACATAGCTGAACATCTCGAGCTTGTTGAACTGATGCACGCGCAGGATGCCGCGGTTGTCCTTGCCCGCTGAGCCTGCCTCCCTGCGATAGCAGGTGGACCATCCGGCGTAGCGCAAGCCGTTCTCGGCGAGGTCGAGGATTTCGTCGGCGTGGTAGCCGGCGAGCGCGACCTCGCTCGTGCCGG
>DAOMOV010000326.1:0-1872 GCA_035444505.1 Terrimesophilobacter sp. | reverse complement strand
CCCATGGCAACCCCCGAAGTGGTGCTCGCCGCCGGCCTCGCCGCCGAATTCCTCACCGCGGGCGTGCAAAAAGGGCTCGTCACCATCATCATCGCCCACACCATGTTCTGCCTCAGCTTCGTCGTCGTCACCGTCAAAGCGCGAGTCACCACCCTTGACCCCGCCCTCGAAGAAGCCGGCCGCGATCTCTACGCCTCACCACGGCAGGTGTTCTGGCGCCTCACCTTCCCACTCCTGCTGCCCGGCATCATCGGCGCCGCCATGCTGTCGTTCGCCCTCAGCTTCGACGACTTCATCATCACCTACTTCAACGCGGGCACCGTGCAGACCTTCCCCACCTTCGTCTACATCTCCGCTGCGCGCGGCATCCCCGCCGAAGCGAACGTCATCGCATCCGCCGTGTTCATCATCGCGATTGCCGTAGTGCTCATCGCACAGGTCTCCAGCGCCAGCCGCAAGAAGAGGCTCGGTCTCAACTGACACCCGCACCCAGCGATCGATAACGAGCGGGCTCCCAGTTACCCCCAGTTTTGGTGGGGGTGACCGTGCACCCCACTGTGCCAGTATCTAGTGATGGGGGTTGCGCTTTCGTGAACCCTCTTTCCCGTTGAAGGAGTCGCCCAAGCATGTCGAGAGACTTCCCCGAACTCACCCGGCGTCACGTGCTGCAATCCGCAGGTGTGGGCGCCGCCGCCCTGACACTCGCCGCCTGCGCCACCGGGCAGGGCCCAGAACGGCCCACAGCGGCATCCGACAGCTCCGCCACCCAGAAAGCGGTGCGCATCGACAGCTGGGAGACCTACCGCAACACCACCGATGAGGACTTCCCCTCCATTGAACGATTCGCCGGCTCCTACGGCATCGATGTCACCTACACGAGCGCTGTCAAAGACGACAACCTCTACTACCAGCAGGTCAAAGACAACCTCGCCGCGGGCAACGACATCGGCGCCGACGCCGTCGTGCTCAGCCAGCCCATGGTCGCCCGGTGGATGCAGCTCGGCTATGTTCAGGAGTTCAGCCACGACCGCATGCCCAACGTCGCAAACATTCGTGATCGGTTCCGGACCGCGCCACACGACCCCAATCGCCGCTTCTCCATGCCGTGGCGCAGCGGCTTCACCGGCCTCGCCTGGAACAAGGAGGCCATCCCCGAGGGGCTCTCCTCGGTCGACCAGCTGTGGGATGCCTCGCTGAAAGGCAAAGCGGGCGTCATGTCGAGCATGCAGTCCACCATCGGCCTGCTCATGATGAACGACGGAGTCGCCATCGACTCCGCCGACTGGGGCGAGGCCGAGTTCTCTGCCGCGGTCGACACGCTGCGTCAGCAGGTCACGAGCGGTCAGATCACCGCCATCAAGGGCAATCAGTACCTTGACGATCTCAAGACAGGCGCCACAGTCGCTGCGTTCGCCCGCTCGGCGGACATACTGCGTCTCAACGAGGAGGCCGGCGACCAGTGGGAGTTCGCCATTCCCTCGGCGGGCGGTGTGCTCTGGACTCAGGACATCGTCATCCCGATCGGCTCGCAGCGCCGCACCAACGTGGAGAACTTCGTCAACTACTACTACGACCCGACCGTCGCCGTCGAAGTCGCGGCGAAGACCCACTTCGTCTCGCCAGTGGAGATTCGCACCGAAGCCCAAGAGCTGCTCCCGCCCGAGATCAAGAACAACGTCAACGTTTTTCCGAACTCCTTCACGCTGCACAGTTCGCGAGCCTTCCGCCACCTCTCCCAGTCGGAAGAGCAGAAACTGATGGCGCAGTACCAGACGGTGCTGCTCGCCGCCGGCGGTTAGTGGGTGACCCCACGCGTTAACCCCCAGTTTTGGTGGCGGTGAGCGTGCACCTAACTGTGCCAGTATCGAGTGA
>DAOMOV010000325.1:0-1901 GCA_035444505.1 Terrimesophilobacter sp. | reverse complement strand
CCTTACCCATTGGTCGGGGTAATTTGGCTTGCACCCACGAGTGGGTGGGCCCCCATCGCCGGTTACTCGGCGTCGCGCAGCGACGTCGAGTCCGTGCGATAGGGACAAATCGAAAACCGTGAAGCGCGCCGCATCGCGGCGCGCAAACATGCGAACCAAGCAGGTCGACTCGACGCCTACAACTAAGTGAAGTCAGAGTCGGGCCCACTCGCGTACGCGGTGTCGACGGGGGTGAGCGCCCGGGTGGTGCGGTTGAACGTGCCGCCGCTTTCTTCGAGGTAGCACTGCCCGCACAGTGACTCGTAGACGATCTCGACTCCGTCTTCGATGGCGACCTGATCGCCCGCGAACTGGTAGACGCCGTCGATGGTGCGAGCGTTGAAGACGGCTTTGCGTCCGCAGCGGCAGATGGTCTTCAGTTCTTCTAGGGAGTGGGCGATTTCGAGCAGCCTCCTGCTGCCGGGAAAGGCTACCGTCTGAAAGTCGGTGCGGATGCCGTAGGCCAGTACCGGAACGTTGTCGATGATCGCGATGCGGAGAAGATCGTCGACCTGCTGCTCGGTGAGAAACTGGGCCTCGTCGACGAGGAGGCAACTGACATCCGCCCCCTGCTCTTCGCGCACGCGAGCGCGCTCTTCGGCGAAACTCGCCCACGCGTCGTCGCCCGGAGACAACACGAAGTCAACGGCGCGCGTCACACCGATCCGGGAGACGATGCTGCGATCGCCTTTAGTGTCGATGAGGGGCTTGGTGATGAGCACCTTCTGGCCGCGCTCCTCGTAGTTGTAGGCGGCCTGGATGAGGGCGGTGGACTTGCCGCTGTTCATGGCGCCGTAGCGGAAATAGAGTTTTGCCATTACTTCAGGTACCCGTCCTCTGCTGCTCGTCTGATGAGTTCTGCCTTCTTGCCGGCGGGCCGCCCGACCTTGCCGTACTTTTCGCGCACCCGGCGCAGGTACGTTTTTGCGGTCTCGTACTTGACGTTCATTCTGTCGGCGACCTGCTGCGTGCTGAGTCCCGTCGCGTAGAGGCGTAGGGCGTCTTCTTCACCGAGGCTGAGCGCGGGTTTGCGACGCGACGCGCCGGCGGGCCGTGGGCGCCAGGTGCGGCCTGTGCCGGTGCGGGCGGTCTTGCCCATGACGGTGCGGGCGGCGTCCATGACCTCGGCCATGGGGAGCGACTTGGCGAGGAATGCCTCGGCTCCGCTGGCAAGGGCGCGCTCGCGCGATTCGCGGGTGTCAAGACTGGAGATGACGATCACTTTCGCACCGGCTGCGCGACAGGTGCGCACGCGCGCTTCGATGGAGACGGACTCCTGCAACTGGAAGTCGAGAAACACGAGCTCGGTGGGGAACTGGTCACTGTGCACCAGTTCAAGCCAGGTTTGGGCGCGCAGCACCAGGTCGAAGTCTGGTGCGTTGCTGTGTATCCAGCTGCCGAGGCTGTCGAGGAGCAGTTCGTGGTCGTCGAGGATGGCGAGCCGAACAGGGTGAGCGCCAGCCCCACCGTTCGGATCAATCGTGCTCATAGCCGAATTTTATAAGCACCCTGGATTGGGCGCGATCGGTTTCGAGTTCGGTGAACACACTGCGCATGACGGTCAGCAGCGCCGAGACAACGGGGTGCCCCGGTGGGGTCGTGTACTCGGTGGCATCGTAATTGGCTTCGACGGTGAGCTGGTTGTGTTCGGTGTGTCCAGCGAGGGTGACGTTGCCGCCCGTGAAGCCGGGCTCGGTGGCGAGCGCACCAAGCAGGGCACGCAACACCGTGCGACGGGCGGCCGTGAGATCTCTGGCGAGGCCTGCGGGGTCGGTGATGGTGAAGATGGGTCCGACGCGGTCCTGTTGCGTGGCATCGAGCCAGGTGCGGTTGACTTCGGCGACAAGCGTTGCGCGGAGCAC
>DAOMOV010000324.1:0-1916 GCA_035444505.1 Terrimesophilobacter sp. | reverse complement strand
GAGAAGACCGTGGGGCACGTGACGACGGTGGCGCAGCACTTCGAGCTGGGTCCCGTCGCTCTCGCTCTCGTCAAGCGCATGACGGCGACGGATGCGACCCTCACGGTCCCAGCGGAAGGTCTCGCAGTGTCGGCGAATCAAGAGGTGATCGTGCCGGTCGATGCGGGGATGGTGGCACCGCGCCCGAAGCTGGGGCGGCCCGGGCCCCGTGCGTAGCGGCCGGCCGTCGCGGTCGCGCGACGGGGTGCCTTAGTCGGGGCGCTTTAAGAATTGTGACAGCGCAATTCTTAGGCTGACGCTATGACTACTGTGACTGTTCGCCGTTCTCTGCGCGCTGCCGTGGCGGCCGCCGCCCTTGCCCTTCTCCTTGCGGGCTGTGCCCCCGTCGCCGGGGAGGGGCCCGCGCCCGAGGGCTCCTCGAACGGGGTTCCCGAGGCCCCGGCCGAGTCTGGCGAGTCTGGCGAATCCGGTGGTCTGCCGGCGTGGGCCACGACCCCCGCGCAGCTCGTGATGGCGGGGCAGTCGTTCAGCTTCATGACGAGCTGCTCCGTGGGCGAGGAGGACATCCTGATCCACGGTCCCGGCAGCGATGACGACTCGGGTGAGCCCGCGTACCTCTCGGTCGACTTCACGACGGTGGACGGATCACGGCACGGGACTGTGCGCATTGATCTCGGTACCGACCAGCAGTTCGTGAGCTCCGACAACATTTTCGTGTCGAACATCGGCCCGGATCATGAGTACATGATCATGTACAACGCCGGAAGCACCGACATCGAGAGCCAGTACCTGGCGAATGGTGAGAACCCGATCGGCCCGGCAACGCTGACGGCGGAGTGCACACAGTGACGCGGCCAGTACCCCTCGCCCGCGCGAAGCGCCTCGCGATTCCCGCCCTCGTCGCGGCACTCGCGTTGAGCCTGTCTGCGTGTGCGATGGGCCCCGAGGTTTTCGGTCAGGGTGGGCCGGACCCAGACCCGAGTGCCAGCCCCTACCTCGGTGGTACCGGCGTCGACGACACGGAGAACACCAACGGCGCGCCCGATACCGGTGGCGAAGCACCCCTTCCCGTGGTCGGCACCATCGAGGTGAAGCTCGAGAACTCCCCGAACCCGGAGAGAATTTTCAGGCTCGACGCGAGCGAATGCGAGGTGTCGACCGATCGCGTCTGGGCGGTGGGCGTGGGGGCGGAGCTGAAGTCGGGAGAAGCTGCACAGCTCACCGTCGACACCGAACTGAACTATGTTCTGCACGCGGGCACGGGCACCTACCACGCGAAGGGTGCGATCGTTCTGGGCATCGCCGACGGCGGTGTGTGGACCTCGGATGGGCGACCGAGCACGACCGCGGGGGTGAACATCCCGTCGATGTTCGACTACCGGGTGAAGGGCCTGTACGCGGAGTTCCGCACCGAGTGGTTCGAGGCGGGCGGTGCGGAGGGCGCGGGGTTTGTACACATCTGGTGTGCGCGGCCTTAACGGACGAAGGCCATTTCTGGCCTTCGTTGGCCCAGCGCCGACCGCCGTCTCGGCGGTCGGTTCAACGCCCAGTAAGTAAACTAACCGCATGACCCACACCCTCATCCTGCTCAGACACGGCCAGTCGACCTGGAACGAATCGAACCAGTTCACGGGGTGGGTGGACGTTCCCCTCACAGAACTGGGCCGCACCGAAGCGAGGCGCGCCGGCAAACTGATGGCGGAGGCTGGGCTGCTGCCCGACATCCTGTTCACATCGCGGCTCAAGCGCGCCATCCACAGCGCCAACCTGGCCCTCGAAACCGCCGATCGCGACTGGATCGACGTTGAGCGGTCCTGGAGACTCAACGAACGGCACTACGGCGACCTGCAGGGCAAGAACAAGGCCGAAACCCTCGAGCAGTACGGCGAGGAGCAGTTCATGACCTGGCGTCGCTC
>DAOMOV010000323.1:0-1942 GCA_035444505.1 Terrimesophilobacter sp. | reverse complement strand
CTTGCGATCCCCGCGACGGTGGGGCCCGATCACACCGATGTGTTCGTCTTTGCGCTCGCGTGCGGTGCATACCTCGCGCTGCTTCGCACTGAAACCTCGCGTGCCGAAGCCTCGCGTGCCGACTCGCTGCGTCGCGACACCGGTGCGGCCGTCGGACTCGGGGCGCTCACTGTCATCGCGGCACTCATTGTTCCGTCGCTTCTGCCTCCGATCAGGGACACGCCCGACAACACCGATCGCGTCGCAGGGGTGCTTTCGGGCATCAACCCGGTGCTCGACCTCGGGCAGAACCTGCGCAGAAGCGTCGACCGAGACATCCTGAGCTACACGTCTCGGTCGAACACGGGCCAGTACTTGCGGCTCGTGGCCCTGCACAATTTCACGGGCGACACCTGGGAGCCCGACCCGGTCGAGATCGACACGGAGAACAAGCCTTTCGCGGTGGGGGCGCCGCCGGGACTCGGCACCGCCATTGCGACGGACAGTGACACGGTGTGGGTGCAGGTCGACAACCTCGGCAGCCCGTGGCTTCCCATGCCGTACCCGGTGAGCAGCGTCTCGGGGCTCATCGGCGACTGGTTCTGGGACACCGAGACTCTCACCTTCACGAGCCCCTCATCGACCGCGCGTGGCCAGAACTACCGGGCGGTGAGCATTCTCGTGCAGCCGACTCCGGCGCAACTCACCAGCGCCGGGCCGCCGCCCGCGGAGCTGGCCCGTTATCTCGAGTTGCCCGGCTCTATGCCCGACGTGATCGCTGACACCGCGGCGGCCGTCACCGCGGGGGCGACGAGCGACTACGGCAGGGCGGTCGCCCTTCAGGACTACTTCCGCAACGGTCCGTTCACGTACTCCGAGACGGCGCCAGTCGACAACAACTATGACGGCACGGGCATGGAGATGATCGAGGACTTCCTCGAGGCGAAGGCGGGGTACTGTGTGCACTTCGCGTCCGCGATGGCCGTGATGGCCCGCACCCTGGGCATCCCGTCGCGGGTGGCCGTCGGCACTCTGCCGGGAGCACTCAGTGAGGAGCTTCGCGAGGGTCGCCGTGTGATGAACGTGACCACGGGCGACCTGCACGCCTGGCCGGAACTCTATTTCGACGGCATCGGGTGGGTGCGGTTCGAGCCGACGACGAGTCGCGGCTTCGTTCCCGAGTACGCGGACCGCGAGACCCCCGGGGTGCCCGCACTGCCCCTGCCGACCGACCCGGCCCCTTCGGCGTCGCCGGTTCCCTCTGCGGTTCCTCTTCCTTCCGAGGCTCCGCTGACCCCCGAGGATCAGGCGACGGATGCTGGCGCCTGGCTCGCATGGTTGTGGGGAGTTCTTGTGGTGGCGGGAGTGGTGCTGCTCGTGCTGCTTCCCGGGTTGGTGCGGGTCGGCATCCGGCGGATGCGGTTGTCGCGTCTCGCAGGCGGCGCACCGTTCGCGGTGACCGGGTGGCGGGAACTGCTTGCGACCGCCATCGACCTCGGCTTGGACGTGACCGACACGTCGACGCCGCGTGCGGCAGCGGCGGTGCTGGGCGATTCCCCTGAGGTGGCGCGGAGTCTGGCGACTCTGGAGCGCGAGGTGTTCGCGCCGCGCACGGTCACGCGCGGCCCCGACCGGGTGACGAATACGCTCTCCGTGCTGCACCAGCTCCGTTCCCGTGCTTCCCGCCGCGCGCGCCTGCGCGCGTTCCTCCTGCCGCGCTCCCTCCTGCGCCGCCCCTCCGCCACCTGAGTTCAGGAGTAGGCGATCACGGGGCGACCCGTCGCGGGGTGGGTGAGCACGATCGCGTCCACCCCGTACACGTCGCGGATCAGCTCGGCGCTCAGCACCGAAGCCGGATCGCCCTCCGCGACGACACGACCCGCTGCGAGCACCACGACGTGGTCGGCGAGGCTCGCCGCAAGGGTCAAGTCGTGCAGGGCCGCGAGGACGGTCGCACCGCCAC
>DAOMOV010000322.1:0-1946 GCA_035444505.1 Terrimesophilobacter sp. | reverse complement strand
CCCCTGCGCATCCGCGGCATCGACCCCGCCGAGCGCAACGCTCGCGTCGCCGAAATGCTCGAGCTCGTCGGCCTCGGCGACCACGCCCAGCAGCGGCCCTACGAGCTCTCTGGCGGACAGCAGCAGCGCGTCGGTCTCGCCCGCGCACTCGTGGCGAGCCCCGACATCCTCATCGCCGACGAACCCACGGGCCAGCTCGACAGCCGCACCGCCACGGCCATGATGGACCTCATCCAGCGCATCGTCGTCGAACGCGACATCGCCGCCGTCATCTCCACCCACGACCCCCTCCTCGTCGAACGCGCGGACAATGTTGCGGAGATGCACGATGGGCGTCTCACCGCCATGCCGTCGCGCCGCGGCCGACACGCGCTCTAACCGGCCCACCACCCTTACCACCACTGAGGTGGCAGCAGGTGCGCTCAGCAGAGCTCTTCAACCGCAACAACTGCCCCCTCACGAGCCGCCCGCTTCGCGACGAGCGAACAAGAGCGGTTAGCACTCTGAGGTCGCGAGTGCTAATATCGAGATAGTTGAGTCGAGTTGACTCAAGTATTGGAGGAACCCCATGGCTATGTATTTCGACCCCTTCCGCGACATTGACCGCTTCGCCTCGAGCATCCTCGACGCCCGACAGGGACCCCGGTTCATGCCGGTGGACCTGCACAAGGACGGCGATGTCTACATCCTCAGCGCCGACCTTCCCGGGATCGACCCGGGCTCCATCGACGTGGACGTAGACGGACAGGTGCTCACGGTGCGCGCCGAGCGCACGCCCCGCAGTGCTGACGTCAAGTGGCTCGCACACGAGCGCCCCAGCGGTTCGTTCCTGCGCCAGTTCAACCTCGGTGACGGGATCGACACCACCACGATCAGTGCCACCTACGACAATGGCGTTCTCAACGTCACCATCCCGGTGAGCGAGAAAGCCAAGCCGCGCAAGGTCGAGGTGCAGTCCGGCATCACTGCGACCCCCGTCGAGGTCGACGCCGGCTAAGCGCCACACCACGCACCAACCTCAGCGGGCCCTGTCACCAGACCGGGCCCGCTGCACTGTGATTGGCTGCACTGTGCTCGGCTGCACTGTGCTCGGCTGCGACCTCCGCCGTCATGCTCCCAGCACCCGCCGCGACTCCTGTGCTTGGCTAGAGGATGCGCCATTCCTCCGCGAGCGCCGAAAGACGAGTTCATGAACAATTCCCCTGCATCCGCCCTATTCCACCGCGACGTCACCAAGCACCGCCTCACCGCGCGGCGCGCCACTGTCATCGCCGTCTCGCGGCCCGCGCCGCGGATGATCCGCATCACCGTGACAGGGCCCGACTTCGACAGCTTCGTCAGCACCGGTCCGGGCGACCACGCCAAGGTCTTCTTCCCTGACCCCGACACGGCCGTGCTCACCGCCCCCACCAGCGCCGGGCCCGACAGTGACGGGATCATTCGTCCCGACGGCCCCACCATCTCCCGCGACTACACGCCGCTGAACCAGCGCGTCGACGCTGACGGCAGAACACTCATCGACCTGGACTTCTTCACCCACCCCGAACCCGGCGTCGCCACTGCGTGGGCCGAAACCGCAAAGGTCGGCGACGAACTCGTCATCGCCGGCCCGCGAGGCTCCCGCTCTGCCCCCCAGGGTGCACCGCGCGCGCTGCTCTTCGTCGACGGCACCGCGCTGCCCGCCGCAACCCGCTACCTGCGCGAACTGCCGGCATCCGCCAGCATCGACATCATTGTCGATGAGGATGGCGACCTCGGCTGGGTCGCCGGGTACCTGCGCGAGCAGGGCGGACGCGACGTGCCCGTTCACCCCGCCGGTGACGACCTCGTCGAGTCGGCCAAGACCCTCGGCGTCGACGAGACGACCTTCGTCTTCGCCGCCGGTGAAGCGTCCCGCCTCGTCGGCCTGCGCAGGCACCTGCGGCGCGACCTCGGCCTGCCCCCCG
>DAOMOV010000321.1:0-1953 GCA_035444505.1 Terrimesophilobacter sp. | reverse complement strand
AGGGTCTCGACAGCGACCCGATGCCGCCGACGGGTGTTGTGCGTCTGCCGCGCACTTAGGGCCGTATTCGGGCTCGCACGAACGCATCGACGACGGCCTGCTCGCCGTCGATGCCGAGCCGGTCACTGGTGGGCGCGAGTCGTCCCCAGGAGAAGAGTGCGAGGTCGCCTGCGGTGCCGGTGACGGTGGCGCCCCGTCGGCCTTTGGCGACGGGTTCGCAGGTGTAGTCGGGGTGGATGGTCCACTTGCGGTGGTGGTCGGTGGCGTGCATGCGCAGCGGGTTGGGGAGGGTGGCGCGTTCCTGTTCGGCGCGTTTGGTGGCGAACACTTCGAAGAGTTCGTCGATGGTGTCGACCCAGAGTGCGGGCTCGGCTTCGCCGGGGGCGGGGGCGTTGGGGTCGGTGACGCTGCGGAGATCCCACAGGTGGATGAGTGTTTCGTGTGCTTGCCGTCGGTGCCAGTAGCGGGCGGTGCGGTGGGAGCGCTGGTGGGTCCACACGGGTTTGCTGGGGTCGGTGGTGTCGAGCAGGTCGAGGAGTTCGCGGCGTGACTCGGAGTACCACTGTGTGGGGTCGCCCTCGAGCGGGGGCACGTTGTCGCGGGGGGCACGGTGCCCGGTGCGCACGATCTCGGCGGCCCAGCGGTGCACGCCGCCGAGGTGGGCGACGAGGTCGAGGCCGCTCCAGCGGAGCGCGGCGGTGGGGTGGTCGAGGTTGGTGGCGGGGATGTCGCGCTCGAACGCCTCGGTGAGGCTGTGCAGTGCGGCGAGGTGGTCCATGGTGGTCTGTTTGTGTGGGTGTGGTCACCGGGTGAGTTCGCTGAGTTGGGCGACGGCCCGTTCGAGCAGCTCGTGTTTCTTGCAGAAGGCGAAGCGGAGTTTGGTGGCGAAGGGTGCCCGGTTGTTTTCGCGCACGAAGGCGGTGAGGGGGATGCCGACGACTCCGGCGAGTTCGGGGAGTGCGAGTGCTGCCTGGTCGGCGTTGTCGAAGCCGAGGGGTGCGGCGTCGGCGATGAGGAAGTAGCCGCCGTCGGGCTGAGAGACGGTGAGGCCGGCGCGTTGGAGTCCGCGGCTGAGCAGGTCGCAGCGTTCCTTGAGGCTGGCGGCGAGCCCGGCGAAGTAGCTGTCGGGGAGGCCGAGTCCGACGGCGATGGCGGGCTGGAATGGGGCGCCGCTGACGTAGGTGAGGTACTGCTTCACGGCGGTGATGGCTTGCACGTGCTCCTGGGGGGCGTGGAGCCATCCGACTTTCCAGCCGGTGGTGTTGAAGGTCTTGCCACCGCTGCTGATGGTGACGGTGCGCATCGCGCCGCCGGGGAGGGTGGCGATGGGCGTGTGCGGGGTGTGGAAGGTGAGGTGCTCGTACACTTCGTCGCTGACGATGGTGGCGTTGTGCTCGTGGGCGAGTTCGACGATGAGGGTGAGGGTGTCGTGGCCGAACTGCACTCCGGTGGGGTTGTGGGGGTTGTTGAGGAGGATGAGGCGGGTGCGGTCGGTGACGGCGTCGCGCAACTCGTCGTGGTCGGGCTGGTAGGTGTCGCCGCGCAGGGGCACGGTGATGAGGTTGGCTCCGGCGAGGGCGGCGATGGCGGCGTAGCTGTCGTAGAAGGGTTCGAAGACGACGATGTCGTCGCCCCTGTCGGTGAGGGCGAGGATGCTGGCGGCGAGAGCCTCGGTGGCACCGGTGGTGACGAGCACTTCGCGGTCGGGGTCGACGGGGAGCTGGTAGAAGCGCTGCTGGTGTTCGGCGATGGCTTCCCGGAGCACGGGTATGCCGAGCCCGGGCGGGTACTGGTTGACTCCGTCGCTGATGGCTTTGCGGGCGGCTTCCAGCACTTCGGGTGGTCCGTCGTCGTCGGGGAAGCCCTGGCCGAGGTTGATGGCGCCGGTCTTCGCGGCGAGGGCGGACATTTCAGCAAAAATGGTGGGCCGCAGCGCCCCATCGTCGCCGAGCA
>DAOMOV010000320.1:0-1963 GCA_035444505.1 Terrimesophilobacter sp. | reverse complement strand
CGGTGGTGGTGGCGGATGCCATGAAAGTCACGAAGCTGCCGCGCGACCCCGAGGTGCTGGTCGCGAACCTGCCGTACAACGTGTCGGTGCCGGTGCTGCTGCACCTGCTGGCGACGTTCCCGAGCATCCGCGGTGCGCTGGTGATGGTGCAGGCGGAGGTGGGGGAGCGCATCGCAGCGGGGTCGGGCTCGAAGGTGTACGGTTCCCCGAGCGTGAAGGCGGCGTGGTATGGGTCATGGCGGCTCGCGGGCACGGTGAACCGGCAGGTGTTCTGGCCCGTTCCGAACGTGGACTCTGTGCTCGTCTCGTTCGAGCGGGCCGAGGCGCCCGGCACCGAGCACGAGCGGGCACGCACGTTCGCACTGGTGGATGCGGCGTTCCAGCAGCGGCGAAAGATGCTGCGACAGGCGCTCGTGCCGGTGCTGGGGGCCGAGACGGTGAACGCGCTGCAACGGGCAGGGATCGACCCGACCCTTCGCGGGGAACAACTTGCCGTTGGGGACTACCTCGCCCTTGCCCGTGCGTCTACCGTGGGGGGATGAGCGAGCACAGCACCGAGCCGGTCGTACAGGGCCAGACTGTCGCAGACGACAAGCTGCGGGCGGCGACGGGTCGTACGAGGCAGGAGTGGCACAGCATTCTCAACGAGGCGGGTGCCGGGGACTGGAGTCACACGGCGATCGCCAAGTGGCTGGTCGCCGATCAGGGCGTCGACGGGTGGTGGGCGCAGGGCATCACCGTGGGCTATGAGCACGCGCGCGGTTCCCGGCAGCCAGGGCAACAGGCGGATGGCACGTTCGCGGTGAGCGCGACGAAGACGGTGCGGGCACCCAAGGCCCAGGCACTGCAGGCGATCGTCGAGGCGGTGACGGCGGAGTTGGGTGACCCGGTGTCGATGAGCCCCGATGTGAAGTTCGCGACCGCGCGCTGGATGGACGGTGAGGAGCGGGTGCTGGCGACGGTGTCGCAGCCGAAGCCCGACCGGGCACTGATTGCGCTCGATCGTTCGCGCATGGTGGCACCCGCGACGGGGGAGTCGAAGGCGGGGCTGCGCAGGTGGCTTGATGCGGCGGCGGAGGCGCTCGGGTAACGGGGGTGTTGGCGGCTGGTGCGGTTTCGTGCATGATTCTGAGGTTGCGCGACTAGGTTTGTGTCATGACCGCGTCGGATGCTGTGCGCAGCGGCCCGCAGCAGGTTGTGGTGCGCGCGCCGGGCAAGATCAACCTGTTTCTCGCGGTCGGCGAGCTGCTCGAGGACGGCTACCACGAGGTGGCGACGGCGTACCAGGCGGTCTCGCTGTTCGAGGAGGTGCGGGCGTCCCACGCACCGGATTTCTCGGTGACGTTCACGGGAAGCATTGACACGTCTGGTCTCGTGACCGATGGGTCGAATCTGGCGATCAGGGCGGCGACACTTCTCGCACGCACGGCCGACTACCGCGCTGGGGTGGCGCTGGAGATCGAGAAGAACGTTCCGATCGCGGGCGGCATGGGCGGTGGGTCGGCGGATGCCGCGGCAACCCTGGTGGCGTGTGACGCGCTGTGGGGCACGGGCCTGACGCGCGAGGAACTGGTGAGTCTCGCGGCAGAACTGGGCGCGGATGTGCCGTTCGCTCTGCTGGGCGGTACGGCGATCGGCACGGGTCGGGGGGACCAGTTGAGTCCGGCGCTGGTGAAGGGCACGTTCCACTGGGTGCTGGTGCTCTCGGACGCGGGTCTGAGCACGCGGGAGGTGTTTGCGGCGCTCGACGAGCACCGCGAGCGGCACGCGCCTGATATCGGCCCGGCTGTTCCGGTGCCGCAGGTGAGTGTGGAGGTGCTGCAGGCGCTGCGGGCGGGTGATGCGCACGTGCTGGCAGAGTTTCTGCACAACGACCTGCAGGCGGCAGCGATCAGGCTCGATCCACGCCTTGCCGAGGTGCTGGAACTGGGTGAGCGCAGCGGAGCGCTAGCGGGCGTCGTGT
>DAOMOV010000319.1:0-1964 GCA_035444505.1 Terrimesophilobacter sp. | reverse complement strand
GCGGGGTGCCCGTCATGAAGAGAGTGGCGGAGGGGCGCAACTCCAGCTCGTCGAGGATGCCCTCCACCTCACCGGCCAGGTGACCGGGCGCGATCCACAGGCCGTGCGCGACGGTGCCGCACCCGATGAAGCCGAGGCGTTTGCGAAGCTGGTGCCGGGCATTCCGCTGCGACTCCGGAACGGTGAAAGACACGAGGCACCACAGCTCCGACTCGCCCTGCTGCCGGTAGCGGTAGATGCGGCGGTCGCCCCGGTTCAGTGTCGCCTCCGCTGCAGGGTTGAGCCGGTAGCCCGCCTGACCCTCAATGGTGTCAGCGAGCAGAAGGCCCTTGTTCTTGACGCGCGTGATCGCGGTGCGTGCGTGCGCCTCCGCGACGCCTGCGGCACCGAGCAGTCGCACGAGTTCGGCGGACGTCACGCGGGAGTCGAGCTCGCGCAGGTAGAGCCCCACGATGGTGCGCACGAGCGACGTCGCGCTGCCCGGCCTGGCCTCGAAGTCGTCGAATGGTGTGGCGCGCTGCGTTGCGGCCAGTGTCACCCGAGTTCCTCCGCGATCGCCCGCACCCCGATTTCGACTTCGGCAAACGTCGTCGAGAGGGGTGAGAGGCCGAGCCGCAACCCGTGGGGGCGGCGGAAGTCGGGGATGATGCCCCGCCTCCACAGCCGCGCGTTGACCTCGGCGAAGGACTCGTGATCCACGGTGACGTGGCTGCCCCGCAGGGCAGGGTCGCGCGGCGACGACAGCACGACTCCGCGTGGCACGAGCAATTCATCGACGAGGTCGATCGCGAACGCCGTCAAGCGCTCCGACTTCGCCCGCACCGCGGGCATCCCCACCTCGCTGATGAGTTCGAGCATGTCGCGCATCGCGAGCATTCCCACGATCGCGGGGGTGCCGGAGAGGAACCCGCGGATGCCGGGGTGCGGCTGGTAGCCGGACCCCATCTCGAAGGGGGCATGGGACCCCATCCACCCCTGGATGGGCTGGCGCAGCGCGCCCTGCAGCTCGTCGCGCACGTAGCCGAAGGCGGGTGAGCCGGGGCCACCGTTGAGGTACTTGTAGGTGCACCCCACGGCGAGGTCCACCCCCCACGCGTCGAGGCTGAGCTCGACGGAACCGACCGAGTGGCACAGGTCCCACAGCACGAGCGCCCCCGCCTCGTGAACGAGCCGTGTGATCTCCGTGGCATCGGCGATGAAACCCGACCGGTACGCGACGTGGCTGAGCACGAGCAGCGCGGTGTCGCCGCGCACGGCCTCGGCGACCTGCTGGGGGGTGACACCGGCGTCCGCGTCTGGCTCGATCCAGCGCACCGTCTTGCCGCACTCGGCGGCGATGCCCTCGATGATGTAGCGGTCGGTGGGAAAGTTGTCGGTGTCGGTGACGATGACGCTGCGATCAGGCTTGGCGTCGACGGCGGCACGAATGAGCTTGTACAGGATCACCGTGGTGGAGTCGCCGATGAAGGTCTGCCCCGGTGCGGCACCGAGGGTCGCGGCGGCGAGCTCGTCGCCGACTCGCAGGGGCAGCTCGTACCATTCCTCGTCCCAGCCGCGGATGAGACGACCACCCCACGCGTCACGCGCGAAAGCGCCCAGCCGGTCGACGCTCGCTCGCAACGGACGGCCGAGCGAGTTGCCGTCGAGGTAGGCGGTGACATCTCCCTCGCGCACGAACCTGTCGACGTGCTCGGCGAGCGGGTCGGTCGCGTCGAGTTGGGCGGCACGGCCAGAGGTGGTTGTGGTCATTGGAGCAGCTCCTTGATCTGGTGGTGGTCGAGTACGCGCGTGCGGGCCAGCCACTCGTGCGGTGCACCCGACGTGTCGTCCGTATAGCTGATGTGGCGCCCCAACTCGGGCGCGGCGGCCGCATTGATCATGGCGATCGGTGAGAGGTCGGCCTCGGCGAGCAGCGCGAGTTCGCGCGCGTTGATGCCGACCGGCAGGTTGCCGTTGCCGAGGTC
>DAOMOV010000318.1:0-1965 GCA_035444505.1 Terrimesophilobacter sp. | reverse complement strand
CACTGAGCTCGGTGACCACGAACTGTCCGTCGATGAATTCGGCCGCCTCGGGAACGATGGTCCAGATGACCGAGTTCTCGTAGAACCCCTCGGTGAACCCGTCGCGGTTTTCGCAGACCGATCCCTGATCAGTCTTCTGCCACATGTAGGAGCTGCCGTCGAAGGCCAGCTCGACTCGGTCTTCGCGGATCTGGCCCGTGAAGAGGTCCTGGGACTCGGTGAGCGCCACTCCCGTGCACGGGGGGAAGCCGAGATCGTCGCACTCGATGTCGAAGCTGTAGGACCGCTCCGCGGGCACCCCGATCTGCCAGTTCTGTTCGAAGGTGGCACAGTCTCCACCGGAGCACTCGACACTGTCCAGGATGCGGTGGCCCGAGTAGGTGCCAGAGACCATCGCCAGCATCGGGTCGGCGTCGGCGTAGAGGGCCTCGATGGATGCGAAACGATCTCCATCGAAGTCACTGTTCTGCTGCGCCCAGTCGGTCGACAGGAACTCGGTCCACACCAGCGGCCTCACGTCGGTCGCCGTGCCGCCCCCAACGGTCGCGGCCTGCTTCTCGCCGACCAGAGTGTCGCCGACGGCAACCTCACCGTCGAACACGTAGAGGTCGCATCCGTCGAAGTGGCAGTTCACGGCGAACCCGGTGCCCTGGGCGGAAAGGGTCGTGCCGTCACCGAGCAGGAGGCTGTAAGTGCCGGAGCCCTGCTCGCTCACCCGATGCCAGGACATGCCGCGGCTCTCCAGCTCGCCACGAGGCTCCCCCTCCAGCACCGTCATTGCGGAAGATCCGCCGAGGCGCGTGATCGAGCCGTCGCTCCAGACGAGCTCGGCGAGGCTCATCTGCTCGGGCACGGCGATCTGGGTTCCCGCGGTGGCGACCGCGGGCGGCTCCTCAAGTTCTTGACCGGCCGCATCCGTCACCACGGCATAACCGGTGGGAATCGTCAGCGCAGGACCCCCGGGTGCCGCTGAGCAGCCCACGAGGGTGGCGAGCACCAGCGATGTGGAAGCGGCGACAGCGAAAGAGCGACGACCGAGCATGACACACTCCTCAATGTTGATTCCCCAAGCTAAAGTTCGCGCTGCGCGGGCGGTAGTCATGGGAGTCCATGACGCCGTGAGGAGGGGTATTGGGCTGTGGGATGCGCGACACGGATGCGCCATGATGAGGGGTATGGCGACCACCGGGGCGAGTGTGCGGCTCATCGATGACCACGAACTCGTCGGAGTCGCCCTGGAGCAGGCCCTTGCCGATTCGGAGACGCTGAGCTACGTGGGGCGCGTCGCGACAGTCCCGGAGTCGCTCGCCCGTGAGCCCTCCCCGTCGATTGTGGTGCTCGACCTCCGGCTGGCCGATGACTCCTCGCCCGTGGAGAACGTGCAGGCTCTCACCCGGGCGGGGTGCGTCGTCGTCATCTACACCTCGGCCGAGAACCCTTACCTGATCAGGCTCGCCGCACAGACCCCGATCGCCGGGCTCGTGCGCAAGAGCGCCCCGCTCACCGATCTGGTGACCGCCCTCGAGCGCTGCGCGCGCGGCGAGCTGGCTTTCTCCACCGACTGGGCTGCCGCCATCCTGGGCGATCATGGGCTCGACGATGTCGGCATGAGCCCCCGCGAACGCGAGGTTCTCGTGCTGCTCGCGGCCGGTGTGCCCACCAAAGCCGCGGCCGCGCAGCTCGGCATCGCGGTGCCGACGCTCGAGGTTCATCTCCGACGCCTGCGAGACAAGTACGCTCGCATCGGGCGCCCCGCACAGCACCGAGGTGACCTGGTGCTGAGGGCGCTCGAAGACGGGTACCTGCCGCTGCCTTACGAACCGCCCGACGACCGTGGTGCACCCCGCTGAGCTGCGCGCGCGCAGGGCGGCGACTGTCATGCTCGGGGTCGCCGTGCTCGTGTATCTGGGCGCGAGCCTTGCCGGGTTCGGGGGGAGTCCTGGGGTGCTCAGCCACTGGTGGTGG
>DAOMOV010000317.1:0-1967 GCA_035444505.1 Terrimesophilobacter sp. | reverse complement strand
AGCAGCTGGAAGTGCTCCGTGTCGGGGTAGGCGTAGGAGACGTCGTTGAGGGTGATCACAGGATGGCCATCGCTATCGGTATGGCGATCGCGATGAGGGCGAGCACGAGCATTCCCCATCGGGCGACGCGCTGGGCGGTGGAGTCGGGCACGGGGATGAGTGTGGTGCGTTTGGCGGTGGAGCCGAAGGCGCGGGCCTCCATGGCGGTGGAGCGCTCCTCGACGTCGGTGAACATGCCGAGGACGAGGGGGCTGACGAGCGGCATCATGAGCTTGATGCGCTTGAGCGGGTTGCCGCTGATGGCGAGACCACGGGACTGCTGAGCGAGCAGGATGCTGTCGGCGCGGTCCTTGAAGGCGGGCACGAGTTGCAGCGTGGAGCTGACGAGGTAGGCGAATTTGGGTGACATGCCGCGCTCGGTGAGGTCGGTCATGAGCACGCCGGGGTGGGTGGTGAGCACGAAGAGCACGGAGGCGAGAACGAGGGCGGTGATGCGTGAGCTGACGAGGAGCGCGAACAGGAGTCCTTCGCTCGTGACGGTGAATATCCACACATCGAAGAGGGCGGTGCTTCCGCCGGGGAAGGTGAGCCCCTGTACGAGGAAGAGCGCGAACACGATGGGCAGGAGCATGATGAGGCTCACCCAGAGGAGCCTGCGGCCGCATCGGGCGATGGCGGCCGCAGGCAGGATGACGACGAGCACGAGGAGCAGTGACACCCACCAATAGGGAGTGGCGAACGCGATGACAATGATGGCGAGTAGCGCCACGAGCTTCGTCAGTGGGTTCAGCCGGTGGATAAGGGTGGACTGCTCCCCGTACAGGGTCGTTGTCATGTCAACTCGCGCCGCTGTCGTCCTTGTCGACGGACGGGGCCGCGCCGGGGGCCGCACTCGGTGCTGCTGCGGCGGAGGATGGCGTCAGCGTCGGCGTCTTGCGTCCGAATACGTTGTATTCGCGCGCGAAGGGGAAGCGCTGGCGGAACCGGCCGGGCAGAGCGGCGAGGATGAGCACGACGATCGTGAAGGTGATGGCCTTGTCGAGCGGGTCGCTCAGCAGGCCCTGGAATGTCGTAGAGGCGAGCAGCGAGTTGCCCATCTCTTGGAAGGCCCCCACGAGCGCACCGGTTCCGACACTGGTTGCGCCGCCGAACACGTAGGCGGCGATGGGCGCCGAGATGATGGCGGCCACGATGCCGGTGACGGCGCCCGCGACGGGTGCGAGGTACCACATGCGGAAGAAGCCCCAGCGGGCTGCGTATCCGGCCATGACACCGATGACGACCTGCACGACGGCGAACGGCAGCGAGATGGGGTTGAGGAGCAGACCCCAGATGACGTTCGTGAGGATACCGGTGACGACACCGGCGGCGGGTCCGGCGAGGGCCGAGACGAGCACGGTTCCGATGGAGTCGAGGTAGATGGGCAGTCCGAGTACGGCGACGAGCTGGCCCACGACGATGTTGAGTGCGATCGCCACGGGGATGAGGGCGAGCGCCACCGTGGTGAGCCTGTGGATCGCGCCGACCGCGATGAGCACGGCGCCGAGCAGATAGCCGATGATGGCAATGAGGGCGCCCTGTTCTGACAGGTTGGCGACTTCGCCTTCGGCAACGGTTTGGTAGCCGCCGCCGACGACGAGGTAGATGTAGGTGGCGACCACGATGACGATGCCGAGAGCGATGAGGATCCGGCTGCGGGTCCGCCCCTTCTCTGGGGTGGTGGAGGTGCTCATGTGTTTCTCCTTTTTCTGTGGGTTGGGGGTGATGGTTCAGGTCTGGGGTGGGTAGATGCGGCGGGCAAAGGCACCGACGCGGTCGATGAGGTCGTCGAAGAAGGCGGCGGGGTCGGTGTCGACGACGATGGCGGCGTTCTTCTCGCGGCCCCAGAGTCCGGCCCAGTCGGCGATGGTGTGCCCGCGGCTGAGGGTGCCGCCGAGTTCGACGTCGACGGTGGCGTGGCGGATGCG
>DAOMOV010000316.1:0-2008 GCA_035444505.1 Terrimesophilobacter sp. | reverse complement strand
AGCTCGGCGACGGCGGTGGCGCGGTGCTCGCGTGCCGCGGTGGTTCCAGGGGCGCCCAGGTGTGCGGCATCCGGAACCCCGTCGGTGACGAGCGGCACGAGCAGTTCGCGCCCGCGGTCGGCGGTGGGCGGCACGTCGGCGACCTCGATGAGTTCGCGAACGGCGCGGCCGTCGCGGTCGAGTACCCGGGTGGCCCACTTGCGTCCGCCGACGGATGCCTTGCCGCTCGACGCCTTGGCGACGTCCACCCAGTTGCCGTCATCGCCCTGACGCGCGACGAGCTTGTAGACCATGCCCGCCGCGGGGGCCCCCGAACCCGTGACGACGGACGTTCCCACGCCGTACGCGTCGACCGGCGCGGCGCGCAGGGCAGCGATGGCGTACTCGTCGAGATCGTTGGTGACGGTGATACGCGTGCTGGTTGCACCGAGCGAGTCGAGGCGTGCCCGCACCTCGGCTGCGACGACGGGCAGGTCACCGCTGTCGATGCGCACGGCTCCCAGGCTGGTGCCGGCGACGCGCACCGCGAGGTCAACAGCGGCCATCATGTCGTAGGTGTCGACGAGAAGGGTCGTGCCGGGACCGAAGGCGTCGACCTGTGCGCGGAAGGCGTCTTCCTCGCTGTCGTGGAGCAGGGTGAAGGAGTGGGCGGCGGTGCCCATGGTGGGCACGCCCCAGGTGCGTCCGGCTTCGAGGTTGCTCGTGGCGGAGAACCCGGCGATGTACGCGGCGCGTGCGGCTGCGACGGCCGCGTGCTCTGAGGTGCGGCGCGAACCCATCTCAGCGATGGGCCTCTCGCCTGCGGCTGAGACCATGCGTGCGGCGGCGCTCGCCACGGCGGAGTCGTAGTTGAAGACGCTGAGCGCGATCGTCTCGAGCACGACTGCCTCGGCGAAGGTGCCCTCGACGACGAGCAGCGGCGAACCCGGAAAGTACACCTCACCCTCGCGGTAACCCCAGATGCTGCCGCTGAACCTGTAGTCGGCGAGCCAGTCGAGGGTGTCGGCCCGCACGACGTCGTTGTCGCGCAACCAGGTGAGCTCGGCATCCGTGAACCTGAACCTGGTGAGTTCGTCGAGAAAGCGGCCCGTGCCGGCGACGATCCCATAGCGGCGGCCGGATGGCAGTCGTCGGGCGAACAGCTCGAAGACGCTGCGGCGGTGGGCGGTGCCGGCCTGGAGGGCCGCATCGACCATGGTGAGCTCGTAGCGGTCGGTGAGTAGGGCGCTCGTCACGTTTAGAGAATACCGCTAGCTCTCGTGGGGCGGAGGCGTTCGCGTCATGACGGCGTTTGTTTCACATGACGCGGTAATGAGGGCGTCATGTGAAACAAACGCCGTCATGGGCGGTGTCGACGGCGTTGACTAGGATTGGGTGTCGTGACGGATGCGCCGATTGGGATCTTCGACTCCGGGGTCGGCGGGCTTACGGTGGCGCGGGCGATCATTGACCAGCTGCCGAACGAGTCGATCCTGTACGTGGGCGACACAGCGCACTCGCCGTACGGCCCGAAGCCGATCGCTGAGGTGCGTGGTTACGCGCTCGAGGTCATGGACGATCTGGTGGCGCGCGGAGTCAAGGCGCTCGTGATCGCCTGCAACACGGCGAGCGCGGCGATGCTTCGGGATGCTCGTGAGCGCTACGCGGACGGGCTCGGCATCCCGGTGCTGGAGGTGATCCAGCCGGCGACGCGTGCGGCGGTGCGGCAGACCCGCAACAAGCGGGTGGGTGTGATCGGCACGGAGGGCACGATCCGGTCGCGCGCCTATGAGGATGCGTTTGCGGCGGCCGCCGACATCGAGCTGTTCACGCGCGCATGCCCGCGCTTTGTGGAGTTCGTGGAGTCGGGGGTGACGATGAGCCCGGAGGTGTTCCGGGTGGCGGAGGACTACCTCGCACCGCTCAAGGAGGCGGGGGTTGACACGCTCGTCTTGGGCTGCACCCACTACCCATTGATGTCGGCGGCCATCCAGTTCGTGATGGGTCCGGATGTCGCACTCGTGTCGAG
>DAOMOV010000315.1:0-2015 GCA_035444505.1 Terrimesophilobacter sp. | reverse complement strand
CGGGGTTGTCCAGGAGCAGGCGCAGCACGTTGACGATGGCGAGCACGGTGGAGTCGAGCCCGGCGGAGAGCAGGGCGCGCACGAGCAGGGTCGCCTGTTCGGGACTGATGCTGCCCGCGTCGGCGTGCTGCCAGATCTGGGCGCCGAGCCCGTCGGGGGTGAGGTTTTCGCGTGCGCAGTTGGCCATGACCCAGTCGCGCGTGGGTTCGCCGAGTTCGAAGTACTGGCGGTGCAAGTCGTTCTCGGGCCCGAAGGTGCTGAAGTTCATGGCGCCGTGGGGCAGGAGGTTGGCTTCGCGTCCGTCGCGGGGGATGCCGACGGCGTCGGCGAAGACGCGCAGGGGGAACTTCTCGGCGAACTCGGTCACACCGTCGAATTCGCCGGCGTCGACGACACTGTCTACGAGCTCGTCGGCGTAGACCTGGAACTGTTCCCGCAGGGTGCGCACTCCGCGGGGGGAGATGACATCGGTCATGGCGGTGCGCATGGCGGTGTGCATGGGCGGGTCGGTTTCGAGGATGCCGGGGGTGCGCCACGCCTGCTCGTGGTGGAGGTTCTTGGGTCCGACGCCCGCCCCGTTGATGAAGGTCTGATGGTCGAGGAGGATGTCGCGCACGGTTGCGTCGCTCGTGAAGGCGAGCACGTCGTGCTGGCTGAGCCACACGGCGGGGCCAGCGGCACGCATGCGGTCGAACAGCGGGTAGGGGTCGATGAGGTTCTCGACGGCGTAGGGGTCGTCGTCGATGACGGGGACGGTGGGGGCCATCGTTCGCCTTTCGTTTGGTGGAGCGCTTGGGCAGGGACGTGGTTTTTCTCGCGTAGCGGGGTTGGCTGATGCTGCGGCTGCGCACACGCTAGTTGATGCCTGCGCGGGGATTCCACCATCGTTCTCAGTGAGTGAGAATGGTAGTTGTCGCGTGGTGGCTGTGCGGTGGAGCATGGCGGGCGGGAGGTGAGCCGATGATCGAGTCGTCGCTGGAGCGAGGCCTGAGCCTGCTGGAGGAGATCGCTGCGGTGAGCGAGCAGGATGCGCGCTCCCTCGCCTCCCGGGTGGGCGTGCCGCTGAGCACCACCTACCGCTATCTGAAGAGCCTGCGCGAGCGCGGCTTCGTGCGCGAGACGGAGGGCCGGTATGAGCCGGGCCCGGCCGCGCTGGCACTTCTCGGTCGTGACACGACTCAGGCACGGTTGGCCGCACTGGCGCCGTCGGTGCTCGACGGGCTCGTGACCGCGTTGGGGGAGACGTCGCTCATGCTGGTGCGCACGGGAGTACAGGCGCTGTGTGTCGCGCGCTCCGACCCCGATAAGGAGCTGCGCTACTGGTTCGGCATCAACGAGCTGCTGCCTCTGCACGCGGGTGCGGGTCAGCGGGTGCTTCTGGCGGCGGCTCCGGATGCCGTCATCGCGCGCGTGCTGGCGGCCGACCTTCCAGCGTTCACGCCGCGCACTCTCGACCGCGTGGGTCTGCGCGCCAGCATCGCCGCGGTGCGGGAGTCGGGCTGGGCAGTGTCGCGCGGTGAGTTGGAGCCGGGGGCGGTGTCGGTTGCCGTTCCCGTCCACGTGAATGCGGAGGTCGTCTGCTCGCTCGATGTGGTGGGCCCTGAGTCACGCTGCGGGTCGCGCGAGTGGGTGCGTCGCGCGGTCGACATCCTTCAGGCGACCGCTTCTGAACTGTCCGAGAATCTGGAACGGAGATCACTATGACCGAGACCTCGCTGCTCATTGGGGCGAACAGGGCAACACTCAATGACGTGATCGCTGTCGCGCGGCACCGTCGCCGCGTGGCGCTCGCGCCCGGTGTTGCGGAGCGCATGGCGCCGAGTCGTGACTGGATCGAGGGCGTCATCGACGGCATGAGGGCGGGCGAGGAGACCCCGCCGATCTACAGCGTCAACACCGGGTTCGGCTCGCTCGCGGGCAAGCGCGCGTTCGACGATCCCGCGGATGCCGCTGAGCTGAGTCGGCGCCTGATTCTCGCGGATGCGTCGGGTCTGGGCCGCACGGTGGACGAGGAG
>DAOMOV010000314.1:0-2022 GCA_035444505.1 Terrimesophilobacter sp. | reverse complement strand
CACACTCGCGCGGCACACCCAGTTGCGCCGCCCACGCACGTCTCGGCGCCGGCGTGCCCGGGCCCACCGGCGTCGTTGCCGCTAGGTAGTTCTTACCGATGGCGGGCTGAGCCCGTGTCTGCCACGGTATCCGCAGCCTCATTCACTCGCGAAAGCGGCCGTGACAAGTGCCTCAGTGATCGCCCAATTGGTAGCGTACGACCAAGGCACAGCCGCCACACTGCGTCAGACCACCCTGAAAGGAACCACCGTGAAACACCCCCGACTGTCGATGGCGCTCTCCTCCGTTGGGCTGGCGATCGCAATAGCGCTCTCTGGATGTTCCGCACCCATCGCGCCCAGTGACCCCGACGCGCCAGCGGCACCCGAAGCACCCGCGACGGACAACGGAGTCAACCAGAACCCTGGCGGCCTCGAGGAATCCATCATCGACCCCGCCTTCCCGTGGCCCAGCGACATTCCCCGGCCGAACAACATCGTGTACGAGTTCTCCGGCAAGAATCCTCTCGGCGAGGGTGCCGTGCGCGAGATACGATTCCTCGCGTCCGGAACCGCCGAGGTGCAGGGATACATCGACACACTGCTCGCCAGCGGGTGGGAGATGGGCTTCGGAACCGGGGAACCCATGGAAGGCGAAGACGGCGACATCTCGTGGCTCATCACGAAGGGCGACCTCATGGGAACGATCACCTCCGACGACGGCAACAACCCGTCGCTGCCGTGGAGCTTCTCACTCCTCGGGTGATCACTCGGCTGACGCTCAGAGCGCGGCGAGAACCTCACGCATGAGATTCGCGGTCTCGCTCGGCGTCTTGCCGACCCTCACGCCCGCAGCCTCCAGGGCTTCCTTCTTCGCCTGCGCGGTACCGGCCGAGCCCGAGACGATCGCGCCCGCGTGGCCCATCGTCTTGCCCTCGGGAGCGGTGAAGCCCGCAACGTAGCCGACCACCGGCTTCGTCACGTTCGCCTTGATGAACTCCGCAGCGCGCTCCTCCGCGTCGCCGCCGATCTCACCGATCATGACGATCGCCTTCGTCTCCGGGTCGGCCTCGAACGCGGCCAGTGCATCAATGTGGGTGGTGCCGATGATCGGGTCACCGCCGATGCCGATCGCGGTCGAGAAGCCCAGGTCACGCAGCTCGTACATCATCTGGTAGGTGAGGGTGCCCGATTTCGACACGAGCCCGATCGGGCCCTTGCCAGTGATGTTCGCCGGGGTGATGCCGACCAGCGACTCGCCGGGGGTGATGATGCCGGGGCAGTTCGGGCCGATGATGCGGGTCTTATTGCCCTTCGCGACCGTGTGCGCCCACGCCTCCGCCGTGTCGAGCACCGGCACGCCCTCCGTGATGACCACGAGCAGCGGGATCTCCGCATCGATCGCCTCGAACATGGCGTCCCGGGTGAAGGCCGGCGGAACGAAGGCGATCGAGACATCCGCTCCCGTCTTCTCCATCGCCTCAGCCACCGAAGCGAACACGGGCAGCTCGATGTCTTTGCCCGCGGCATCCTGGTGCGACACGGTCGTGCCCGCCTTGCGCGCGTTCACGCCGCCCATCACCTGGGTGCCCGCCTTCAGCATGAGGGCCGTGTGCTTCGTGCCCTCGCCGCCGGTGATGCCCTGAACGATGACCTTGGAATCCTTGTTGAGGAAGATCGACATTTTTCTGTGAATCCTTAGGGTTGGGGTCTCGATACGCCGCTGCGCGGCCACTCGACCGGCGAGAAATCAGCGGGCAGCGAGCTCAGCAGCCTTGTCGGCGCCGTGATCCATGTTCTCGGCGAGAGTCACGAGCGGATGGTTCGCGTCAGTCAGGATGCGTCGACCCTGCTCGACCTTGTTGCCGTCGAGACGCACGACGAGCGGCTTGTTCGCCGCATCCCCGAGCTTCTCAAGCGCACCGACGATGCCGTTGGCCACAGCGTCGCACGCCGTGATACCGCCGAACACGTTCACGAAAACGCTCTTCACCTGGCTGTCACCGAGGATGACGTCGAGTCCAGCAACCATGACCTCCGCGG
>DAOMOV010000313.1:0-2031 GCA_035444505.1 Terrimesophilobacter sp. | reverse complement strand
GTGATGAGGTTGCGCACCGCCTCGAGCTCGGTCACGCCCGTGATCTCGTGGCTTCGCACGAGCTGCTCGGCGGTCTCCATCGCCAGGTAGGGGTTCACGCCCGAGGCGCCGAACCCGATGAGCAGGGCAACGTGGTGCACCTCGCGCACGTCCCCCGCTTCGGCGATGAGCCCCACTTTAAGTCGGTTCTCGGTGCGAATGAGGTGGTGATGGATGGCCGACACCATGAGCAGTGACGGAACCGGCGCGAACTCCGCGTTGGATTCGCGGTCGGAGAGCACGATGAACTGCGCCCCGTGCTCGATCGCGAAGTCAACCTCGGCACACATCGCGTCGAGGCGCCGTGCCAGGGCATCCGGGCCGTCGGAGACGCGGTAGGTCCCGCGGATCGTCGTCGTGGTCGTGCTGCCCGGCGTCGGGTCGAGGTGCTCGATCTTCGCCAACTCGTCGTTGTCGAGCACGGGAAAGTCGAGCACGACCTGCGCGGCGTGCTCGGGGGTTGCATCGAGCAGGTTGCGCTCGGGCCCGATTCCGAGACTCATCGAGGTGACGATGTCTTCCCGGATGCTGTCCAAGGGCGGGTTGGTGACCTG
Source organism: Terrimesophilobacter sp. (assembly GCA_035444505.1). Taxonomy (GTDB): domain Bacteria; phylum Actinomycetota; class Actinomycetes; order Actinomycetales; family Microbacteriaceae; genus Terrimesophilobacter. The sequence goes on along the minus strand of DAOMOV010000313.1, from coordinate 1,438 downwards.
GGCGAACTGCTGGGTGAAGTAGTCGAAGAGCAGCCGCGGACGATCGGAGAGCACCGCCACGGGGGTGTCCGAGCCCATCGCCCCGATCGGCTCGATGCCGTGCTGCGCCATGGGGCCGATGAGCATCCGCACCTCTTCGTGCGTATAGCCGAACGTGCGCTGCCGCCTCGTCACCGACGCGGGTGTGTGCGAGACGTGCTCCCGGTCGGGCAGGCGCTCCAGGTTGATGCGGTGCGAGCCGAGCCACACACCCCACGGCTTCTGTGCAGCAAGGGAGTCTTTGATCTCGTCGTCCTCGACGATGCGACCGGCAGCGACGTCAACGACGAAGAGCTTGCCTGGGCGCAGGCGCCCTTTGCGCACAATCGTTGCGGGGTCAAGTTCGAGCACGCCGATCTCACTCGCGAGCACGACGAGCCCATCCTCCGTCACCACGAACCGACCTGGGCGCAGCCCGTTGCGGTCGAGGGTGGCCCCCACAAGCGACCCGTCGGTGAACACCATCGCGGCGGGTCCATCCCACGGCTCCATGAGCATCGAGTGGTACTCGTAGAAGTCACGCCGGGCTGGATCAAGCCCCGTCTGCCGCTCATAGGCCTCGGGAATCATCATCGTGATCGCGTGCGGCAGTGACCGCCCCGCCAGAGTGAGCAGCTCCACGACCTCATCGAACGCCGCCGAGTCACTCGCCCCCGGGCTCACGATCGGAAACAGCGGGCGAAGATCACCCAGCACCTCGGAGCGCAGCTGCGACTGCCGAGCGCGCATCCAGTTGCGGTTGCCCTGCACCGTGTTGATCTCGCCGTTGTGCGCCACAAACCGCATCGGCTGCGCGAGCGGCCACGACGGAAACGTGTTCGTCGAATACCGCGAATGCACCACCGCGAGCTGGCTCGCGAACCGCTCATCCACGAGGTCGGGGTAGAACGGCTCCAACTGCAGCGTCGTCACCATGCCCTTGTAGACGAGCGTGCGGCACGACAGCGACGGAAAGTACAGCCCCAGCTCGCGCTCGGCCCGCTTGCGCAGGCGAAACGCCTGCCTGTCGAGTGCAATGCCCGACGCCGCGAAACGTGCCCCCCGCGCACTCGCGACAAACGCCTGTTCGAACACCGGCATGACCGCGCGCGCCGACGAGCCGATCGCCTCGGGCCGCACCGGGACCTCGCGCCACCCCAGCACCTCGAGTCCCTCGTCCGCCGCGAGCTCCGCCAGAGATGCCTTCACTCCCTCACGCTCGGCGCGCGGGACCGGCAGAAACGCCGTACCCACGGCGAAATGGCCAACGTCGGGAAGGTCGAAGTCCACGACGGCGCGGAGAAAAGCATCCGGCACCTGCGTGTTGATGCCGGCACCGTCTCCCGTGCCCTCGTCGGCGCCCGTCGCACCCCTGTGCTCGAGGTTGCGCAGAGCCTCCAGCGCGAGTGACACAATGCGG
>DAOMOV010000312.1:0-2050 GCA_035444505.1 Terrimesophilobacter sp. | reverse complement strand
CGTACACCCACTGGGACCGCAGGCTGGACGCGAAACTCGCCGCGGCCATCATGGGCATTCAGGCCATCAAGGGTGTGGAGATCGGTGACGGCTTCGCCACGGCGGCTCGCCGCGGTTCCGTCGCGCACGACGAGCTGTTCGCGACGGATGCCGGCATCGCCCGCTCGAGCGCACGCGCCGGCGGCACGGAGGGCGGCATGAGCACGGGCGGACCCTTGCGGCCCATTTCGACGGTGCCGCACGCTCTGCGCACGGTGGACGTGTCGACGGGGAAGGCGGCGGACGCTCACCACCAGCGCTCGGACGTGTGCGCGGTCCCTGCGGCCGGTGTCGTCGCGGAAGCGATGGTGGCGCTCGTTCTCGCCGAAGCGGTGCTGGAGAAGTTCGGGGGGGACTCCGTGGCAGAGACCCGCCGCAACCTCGAGTCGTACCTGAGCAGCATCCCCGATTCCCTGCGCACCGCGGCGGACCTGCTCGACGCATCCGATTCACCCCGATGACGGAGCCTCTCGTCGTGCTGATCGGTCCGCCGGGGGCGGGCAAGTCGCGCATCGGAAAAACGGTCGCGCGCGAGTTGGGGGCGCGCTTCATCGATACCGACAGGGTCATCGTCGCGGTACACGGCTCGATCACGAACATTTTTGACACGCACGGGGAAGCGCACTTTCGTGCGCTCGAACGCGAGGCGGTGCGTGAGGCGCTGGCGTCGAAGGAGCATGGTGAGCGTGTCGTCGCACTGGGCGGCGGTGCCATTCTCAACGCCGACACCCAGCACGAACTTGCGCAGCACAGGGTCGCTCTCATCACGGTCACGGCTGAGGCGGTGCGCGAGCGCCTCAACACCTCGAAGCGGCCGCTGCTCGCAGGGGGCATGGAGAGCTGGGTGCGGTTGGCAGAGGAGCGGCGGCCGATCTATGAGTCGCTCGCGGACTCCGTATGGGACACGTCCCATCTTCCCGTCTCGCTCATCGCCCAGCGCGTGGCGGAATGGGTGAGGCAGGGTGCGACTGGGAAAGACGGTGCGGTAAGGAGAGAAGGCAGCGAATGACAGCGACGACGATTCCCGTGGCCGGTGCCGACCCCTACGAGGTGGTCGTGGGCCGCGGCATCCTCGGCGACGTGGGGGGCGCTCTCGGGCAGGGTGTGCAGAAGGTGCTCATCATTCACCCGCCAACGCTCGCGGCGCGAGCGGAGAGGCTGCGTGAGTCGTTGAGCGGCAGTGTCGAGGCTTTGCTCGCGGAGATTCCGGATGCCGAAGCCGGCAAACGCGTCGAGGTCGCCGCGTTCTGCTGGCAGGTGATGGGGCAGTCCGACTTCACCCGCAGCGATGCGGTTATCGGGTTCGGCGGGGGAGCGGTCACCGATCTTGCGGGTTTCGTCGCCGCGACGTGGCTGCGCGGGGTGCAGCTCATTCAGATTCCGACGACCGTGCTCGGCATGGTGGATGCCGCTATCGGCGGCAAGACCGGAATCAACACCGCGGAGGGCAAGAACCTCGTCGGCTCGTTCTACGCGCCGAGTCGCGTCATCATCGACCTTGCCGTGCTCGAGGGCATCAGCCAGATGGAGACCCTCGCGGGTTTCGGTGAGGTCGTCAAGTACGGGTTCATCGCCGAGCCCGAGATCCTCGAGCTCATCGAAGCAGACGTTGCGACCGCGACCGACCACGGTTCGGAGGCGTTCCGCCGCATCGTGGAGCTCTCCATCGGCATCAAGGCCCGCGTCGTCTCCGGCGACTTCCGCGAGGCGGGGGAGCGCGAGATTCTCAACTACGGCCACACCCTCGGGCACGCCGTCGAGTTCGCCGAGCGCTACCAGTGGCGGCACGGTGCCGCCGTCGCGGTCGGCATGATGTACGCCGCCGAACTCGCCCGTCTCACCGGACGCCTCGGAGACGATGTGGTCGACCGGCACCGCAGCATCCTCACCTCGCTCCAATTGCCCACCACCTACCCTGTGGGCCGCTGGAACACCCTCCTCAGCGTCATGCGCCGCGACAAGAAGGCACGCGGCGACATGCTGCGGTTCATCGTGCTCGATGACCTGGCCA
>DAOMOV010000311.1:0-2064 GCA_035444505.1 Terrimesophilobacter sp. | reverse complement strand
CGGGCATGCACACCCACCTCTCCCTCTTCGAGGGCGACACCAACGCCTTCTACGAAGCAGGAGGGCAGTACCAGCTCTCGAAGACCGGTCGGCAGTTCATCGCCGGGCTCCTGCACCATGCCCCCGAGATCACGGGCGTCACCAACCAGTTCGTCAACTCCTACAAGCGCCTCTGGGGAGGCGGCGAGGCGCCCAGCTTCGTCTGCTGGGGACACAACAACCGGTCCGCGCTCGTGCGCGTGCCCCTCTACAAGCCCAACAAGGGGCAGAGTTCCCGCATCGAGTACCGCTCCCTCGACTCCGCCGCCAACCCCTACCTCGCGTTCGCTCTCATGCTCACCGCCGGGCTCAAAGGCATCGAAGGCGAGTACGAACTCCCCGCCGAAGCCGAAGACAACGTGTGGCTCCTGACCGACGGAGAGCGCCGCGCCCTCGGCTACAACCCTCTCCCCACAAGCCTCGGCGACGCCGTGCGCCTCATGGAGGAATCCGAGCTCGTCGCCGAAACCCTCGGTGAGCAGGTCTTCAACTACGTGCTCCTCAACAAGCGTCAGGAATGGGCCGAATACCGCCGCCAGGTCACACCGTTCGAACTGCGGCGCAACCTGGAGATTCTCTAGCACCCGAGCACAGCCATGTCGCGGTACGAGAGCACACGCACCGGCCTCATCCGGCTCGGATTCACCGACCCTCAGCAGGCCAAGCAGGCCCTCGGCGACACCCCCAGCGACATTGGGCCGCTCTTCGCCCACGCCGCTGACCCCGACCAGGCCCTACGGCTCTACAATCGGCTCCGCGAGAAGGCACCCCAGGAGGTCAGGGAGCTTGAAGCATCGACGGATGCCGCAGCCCGACTCATCCAGGTGCTCGGGGCGTCCCACGCACTCGGCGACTTCCTCGAACGGCACCCTGACAGCCTCGGCGAGTTGAGAAGCGAACCCGGCAACCTGCCCACGGCAGCCGAACTGGGGGAGCGGCTCGGCGCATCCGGCTCGGTCGACGACCTTCGGGTTCGGTACCGTCGCGAACTGCTGCGCATCGCCGTGTGGGACCTCGCCCAGGGCAGCCCCATCGACGCCATCGACCAGGTCGCCGCAGCGCTTGCCGACCTCGCCGGTGCGACACTCGACGGCGCACTGAGACTTGCGCGCGCGGCCTCAAGGTTCGACGCCGCCGAGGTCGCCGCGACGCGGCTCGCGATCATCGGCATGGGCAAGGCGGGCGCGCGCGAGCTCAACTACGTGAGCGACGTCGACGTCATCTACGTTGCGGCGGGTGACGACACCGTCAGCACAGACCGGGCCGTTGCCATCGCCACCGAACTGGCCAAAGCGCTCACCGCAGTCGTCTCCGGGCTGGCTAAGGAGGCACCTCTGTGGCCGCTTGACGCCAACCTGCGACCCGAAGGGGCCGCGGGGGCTCTCGTGCGCACCCTCGATTCGCACGTGGCCTACTACGAGCGGTGGGCGCAGTCGTGGGAGTTCCAGGCACTGCTGAAGGCGCGGCCCCTCGCGGGCGACCGCGCACTGGGTGATGACTACCTGGCCGCGATCGGGCCGCTCGTGTGGGCGAGCGCCTCGCGCGAGAGCTTCGTCGACTCGGTGCAGAGCATGAGGCAGCGGGTCACCGACCACATCCCTGCTGACGAGCGGGACGTGCAGCTCAAGCTCGGCCCCGGGGGCCTGCGCGATGTCGAGTTCACGATCCAGCTGCTGCAGCTCGTGCACGGCGCGACCGACGAGTCGGTGCGTCGGCGCGACACGCTCGCAGCTCTTGCAGCTCTCGCCGAGGGCGGGTACATCGGCCGCTCCGATGCACAGTCGTTCGCCCTCGACTACCGGTTCCTGCGCCTTCTCGAGCACCGGCTGCAACTGGCAGGGCTCACGCGCACCCACCTGATGCCGCGCGACCCTGAGAGGATTCGGGTGCTCGCACGAGCCACCAGACTCGCAACAGGTGTGGAGGGCCTCACCGAGCTGTGGCAGGCCACCCGGGCGAGGGTGCGCAGCCTGCACGAGCGCCTCTTCTACCGCCCCCTGCTGTCGGCCGTGGCCGCGCTGCCGG
>DAOMOV010000310.1:0-2064 GCA_035444505.1 Terrimesophilobacter sp. | reverse complement strand
AGGTGGCGCCAGCGGCCTGCACGGCGGCAACGATGCCGTCCAGGCTGGTGAGGTCCGGCAGCGAATCCTTATCGAAGCTGGCGCTTGTCAGCTTGTCGAGCGCGTCACGCAGAATCGGGTAGTCACTGCCGTCGATCGGGTACAGACCGGAGAAGACCATGGGCTTCGGCTCCGTGTAGCCGGGGAGCGCCGTCGACGCCGGCTTCACCGCCGTCGTCACCGTGTCACCGACCTTCGACTGTCGCACATCCTTCACGCCCGTGATGAGGTAGCCAACCTCGCCGACGCCGAGCCCCTTCGACGGGATCGGCTCGGGCGAGCTCACCCCGATCTCCAGCAGCTCATGCGTCGCGCGCGTCGACATCATCTGGATCCGCTCACGCGGACTCAACGTGCCATCCACCATCCGCACGTACGTCACCACGCCTCGGTAGCTGTCGTACACCGAGTCGAAGATCATCGCGCGCGCCGGCGCATCAGCATCGCCCGTCGGCGCGGGGATGCGCTCCACCACACGATCAAGCAGGGCCTCAACACCCTGGCCCGTCTTGCCGCTCACCCGCAGCACATCGTCGGGATCACCACCGATGAGGCCCGCAAGCTCCTTCGCGTACTTCTCTGGGTCGGCCGCCGGCAGGTCGATCTTGTTCAGCACCGGGATGATCTCAAGATCGTTGGCGAGCGCCAGGTACAGGTTCGCGAGCGTCTGCGCCTCGATCCCCTGCGCCGCATCCACCAGCAGGATCGCGCCCTCGCACGCCGCAAGGGAGCGCGAGACCTCGTAGGTGAAATCCACGTGACCCGGGGTGTCGATCATGTTCAGGGCGAAGTCTGTACCGCCCAGCCCCCACGGCATCCGCACCGCCTGGCTCTTGATGGTGATGCCGCGCTCACGCTCGATGTCCATGCGGTCCAGGTACTGGGCGCGCATGTCCCGGTCGGCGACGATGCCCGTGATCTGCAGCATCCGGTCGGCGAGGGTCGACTTGCCGTGGTCGATGTGCGCGATGATGCAGAAATTGCGGATCGTCGACGGATCCGTCGCCGACGGTGTCGGCACAGCGGTAGCTCTCGGGGTCACTCGGGCCTCAGGGAAAACGACGTCGTGGGAGGTCATCGCCGTCGCGGCGACAACCGGGGTGCGTCAATTCTCCCACGAACCACGTCGACAGGCTGCTACGAGCGGATGCGCGCAAGAGAACTCCGTGCCGCCTCGACAACAGCGGCCCGCGTGATGCCACGGCGCTCAAGGACTTGCGAGCCCGAACCCGACTCCCCAAAAGTCTCGACAGCAACGACTTCGCCATCGAGGCCCACCCACTTGAACCACGCGTCACCACGGCCCGCCTCGACGGCAACACGCGCACGCAGTTCCTCAGGCAGAACGCTCGCCCGATACTCTTCGCTCGCTGATTCGAACCATTGAACGCACGGCATCGACACGACCCTCACGGCGACGCCCTCGGCGGCGAGTTCCTGAGCGGCATCCAGCGCGAGTGACACCTCACTGCCGGTCGCGATGATCGCGAGCTCGTCGCCCTCGTCCTGCTGCCACGCGACGTAGCCCCCGCTGGCGACTGCCTCGTCGAGGTCGCGACGCTCGTGAAGCACGGGAACGTCTTGGCGTGACAGGATGAGCGCCGTCGGCGCGTCGGGTCGTGCCAGCATCCGCCGCCACGCCGCCACGACCTCGGCACCGTCAGCCGGGCGCACCACGTCGAGCCCCGGCACGAGCCGCAGGCCTGCGATCTGCTCGACGGGCTGGTGGGTGGGGCCGTCCTCACCGACCGCCACCGAATCGTGCGTGTAGACGTAGACGACCGGCAAACCCATGAGTGCGGCGAGGCGGATGCTCGGCCGCTGATAGTCGCTGAAGGCCAAATACGTAGACCCGAACGGCCGCCACGGCCCGTGCAGCGCGATACCGCTGAGGATCGCGGCCATCGCGTGCTCACGGATGCCGAAGCGAATGAACTCACCACCCGGATTGTCAGCGGTGACCGCCTCGCCCGGCACCGACACGTTCGTCGACCCCGCAAGGTCGGCCGAACCGCCCCACAGGTT
>DAOMOV010000309.1:0-2066 GCA_035444505.1 Terrimesophilobacter sp. | reverse complement strand
ACGTTCTGCACGATCATGTCGATGTTGGCGTCGGTGGTGGCGACGAGGTTGAAGATGTCTGCGGCTTTGCCGGGAACGTCGGGCACGCCGACGACGGTGATCTTGGCTTCGCCAAGGTCGACGGCGATGCCGGCGATGAGTGCCTCTTCCACGGTGTCTCCGTTCTGTGGGTGGATGACGAGGGTGCCCTCGCTGTTGCTGAAGGACGAGCGCACGTGGATGTCGACGCCGTGACGGCGCCCATATTCCACTGCGCGAATATAGAGGACTTTGGTGCCGGCGGCGGCGAGCTCAAGCATCTCCTCGCTCGTGATGCGGTCGATCTTGCGGGCCTTCGGCACGATGCGGGGGTCGGCGGTGAACACCCCGTCGACGTCGGTGTAGATCTCGCACACCTCGGCACCCATGGCGGCGGCCAGGGCAACCGCGGTGGTGTCGGAGCCGCCGCGGCCGAGGGTGGTGATGTCCCCGGTGCCGCGGTTGAAGCCCTGGAATCCCGCGACGATCGCGATGGCACCCGCATCGACGGCTTCCTGGATGCGCTTCGGGTTGACCTCGACGATACGGGCGGAGCCGTGGCGGGCGTCGGTCGCCATGCCAGCCTGGCTGCCCGTGTAGCTGCGCGCATCCACGCCCATGGATTTGATGGACATCGCGAGGAGCGACATGCTGATGCGTTCGCCTGCGGTGAGGAGCATGTCGAGTTCACGGCCGGCGGGCATGGGGGCGACCTGGCTGGCGAGGTCGACGAGTTCGTCGGTGGTGTCGCCCATGGCACTGACGACGACAACAACGTCGTTGCCGGCCTTGCGGGTTTCAACGATGCGTTTGGCGACGCGCTTGATGCTGTCGGCGTCCGCGACCGAGCTGCCGCCGTACTTCTGCACGATCAGGGCCACGGTTGCTCCTCGGTTGGGGACCGATCCAGTCTAAGCGAGCGCGCGCTTCGGCATGGAGCGAAGGCGATTTCTCGCCTTCGCCGCCGGCGCCAGCGCCGACGCCCGTCTCGGGCGTCGGGTGAGCGGTGCTTCTCCTCGTGCTTGGTGGTTAAGGTGTCAGCGTAGCCGACAGTCTCGAAACCACCGCGGTCGACCGCGGCGCCTGCCTACGCTTCGACCGTGCGGCGCCCTTCGAACGCGCGGCCGAGGGTGACTTCGTCGGCATATTCGAGGTCGCCGCCGACGGGGAGTCCGGATGCGAGCCGCGAGACCCGCAGTCCGGGTTGCTGCAGCAGGCGGCTGAGGTAGGTGGCGGTGGCTTCGCCCTCGAGGTTGGGGTTGGTGGCGATGATGACTTCGGTGACTGTTCCGTCGGCGAGGCGCTGGACGAGTTGGCGGATGCGCAGATCGTCCGGCCCGACACCAGCGATGGGCGAGATGGCGCCGCCGAGCACATGGTAGAGGCCTTTGAACTCGCGAGTGCGTTCGATGGCGGACACGTCCTTGGCTTCTTCGACGACGCAGATGGTGGCGGGGTTGCGACGGGGGTCACGGCAGATGCTGCACTGCTCCTGTTCGGTGACGTTGCCGCAGGTCTCGCAGAAGCGCACCTTGTCGCGCACCTCGATCAGCACCTGCGCGAGGCGGGTGACGTCGAAGGATTCCGTTTGAAGAATATGGAATGCGATGCGCTGAGCCGACTTCGGCCCGATGCCGGGGAGGCCGCCGAGCTCGTCGATGAGTTCTTGGACGATTCCCTCGTACATCAGCCCTCCCCGGGGGTGACTTTGGGCTCGAGCTGCTGCTCCTCGAGGAACCTCGCCTTGAGCACCTCGCGCACGACGGCTTCACCGCGACGCTGCGGCTCGTCGGGCTCGGTGGGGCTCGCGGGACTTGTCGCGCCGGCGGGGCTGGTGGGGGTGCTGGGGCTTGTGAGCAGGGGCGGGCTGCCGGGGCTTGTAGAGCTGGCCAGGCTCGAGGCGCTCGGTGAAGTCGGGGAGTCTGCCTCATCGTCGGAGCCGGGGATGGCGGTGACGGCCCAACTGGTTTCTGTAGCGGGCTTGTCGGTTACGGGCTTGTCGGTGGCTGACCTGCTGGTGGCCGGCTCTTCAGCAGCAGGCTTGCCGG
>DAOMOV010000308.1:763-2094 GCA_035444505.1 Terrimesophilobacter sp. | reverse complement strand
GGGGGCCGCAGCGGGCGCAGGGGGGGTGGCAGCAGCATCCGTGGTCGGTTCGTTGCCCACCGCGCCATCGATGTCGCCCTCGACCTGCTGGTACTTCTCAAGAATGGGCCACCACGACTTGTCGACCGAGTTCTTGTCGGCGAGGTACCTGGAGTACATTTCATCGACAAGCCACTCGTTGGCACCAAATTCCGCAGCGCCAGCGCCCTCGGTTGACAAATCTGAGTCTTGGCTTGACACAGCCGACCGCCTGTTCTCGGTAGTTAGTTGAACTGTGGGAGACACGCTCCAACGGTGACCGCGGGCACGGTCATCAAGCCCCCAGCTTAATAGGTTTGTTCCTGATCTGCCGCCCCCCGCGCAGACCGTCTAACGTGAAACCATGCGCTTTCTCCAGACTCCGCCGGCCCACGACCTCACCTATTCGGACGTGTTCCTCGTTCCCGGGCGCTCGGACGTCGTCAGCCGACTCGATGTGTCGATTGCACCCACCGACGGAACAGCCGCGAGCATTCCGCTCATCGCGTCGAACATGAACTCGGTCACCGGCGCCGCCATGGCTGCGGCGATGGCCAGGCGCGGCGGACTCGGGGTGCTGCCGCAAGACCTCCCGCTGCAGGAACTGGATGCGGCGATCCGCCAGGTGAAAGAGGCCTCGGTTGCGTGGCAGGCTCCGATCACCATGAACCCGGAGCAGTCGGTGCGGGATGCGCTAGCGCGAGTGCCGGCGACCGCCGGTCACGGTGTTGTCGTGGTGGATGCCGACGGAGAACTGATCGGGTCGATCGATGCCCTCGAACTCGGTGCAGCCCTGCGCGACGCCCGACTCGGGGACATCGTGCACTCGACCGCGCACCCCGGTATCGACGCCGACGACGTCACCGACGGCCGAACCGCTTTTGACCTCATGGTGGCGGCCGGCACCGAATTCGCTCCCGTGCTGCGGCACGGCGCGGTCGTGGGAACCCTCTCGCGCACTGGCGCGCTGCGATCCACCATCTATGCACCACACGTCGACGGCGACGGTCGGTTGGCGGTCGCGGCAGCGGTCGGCATCAACGGAGACCTTGAGGCGAAAGCGCGCGCCCTCGTCGCTGCGGGCGTCGACATTCTCGTGCTCGACACCGCGCACGGCCACCAGGAGCGCATGGTGCGCGCCATCAGCACCGTGGCGGGCCTGGGCCTCGGCGTGCCGATCGTCGCAGGAAACGTCGTGACACCCGAAGCGGTCGCCGACTTTGCGACGGCCGGCGCGAACATCGTCAAGGTCGGGGTCGGCCCCGGCGCCATGTGCACGACGCGCATGATGACCGCGGTCGGTCGCCCCCAGT
>DAOMOV010000308.1:0-752 GCA_035444505.1 Terrimesophilobacter sp. | reverse complement strand
CTCCGCCGTGCTCGACACGGCCGCGGCCGCCAGGGAGGCAGGGGTGGCCGTGTGGGCCGACGGCGGCGTGCGGTACCCGCGCGACGTTGCGCTCGCACTCGCGGCGGGTGCGGCATCCGTCATGATCGGGTCGTGGTTTGCGGGCACGATCGAGTCTCCCGGCGAGATGATTCCGGATGCCGACGGTCGCCTCTACAAGGAGAGCTGGGGGATGGCGTCGACCAAGGCCGTGCGGGAGCGTTTCGAGCGACTTGACCCCTACGAGCGTGCACGCCGCACCCTCTTCGCGGAGGGCATCTCCTCATCGAAGATCTACCTCGACCCGCACAGGCCCAGCGTGGAAGACCTCATCGACATGATCACCTCGGGCCTCAGATCATCGCTCAGCTACGCGGGCGCGCACTCGATCGAGGAGTTCGCCGAGCGCGCGGTCGTGGGCGTGCAGTCCGCGGCGGGCTACGAGGAAGGCAAAGCCCTGCCGGTGTCGTGGTAGCCCGCGCGTCACTCTGGCTATACTTGCTCGAATAATGGACGACCCGCATAGTCCCAGGGCCGGTGCCCCCCGTGCATGACCTCGTCCTGCTGGGCATCGGCCTCATCCTCACCGTGGGCACCGGCTTCTTCGTCGCCTCGGAGTTCTCACTCGTCAACCTCGACCGCTCCGACCTGGAACTGCGCCGCAGCAAGGGCGAGCGCAACCTGGGGCTCACCATCGGCGCGCTCAAACGCACCTCCACCCACCTCTCGAGCGC
>DAOMOV010000307.1:0-2094 GCA_035444505.1 Terrimesophilobacter sp. | reverse complement strand
ACACGGCTTCACCGACCGTGGAGCCAACCGAACCGTAGGCGCGGCCCACGAAGCGGGTGCCATCCTCCAGCACGAGCACTGCGGGTGCTGTCGGCACGGGCGCAGTCGGCACAGGCGAAGTCACTGAGCCACCGCCTGGGCCACGCGAGGCGCAACTTCATCGACGAAGCGCTTTGCTGCGAGGGGATCGACGATGCGCAGGTAGGAATCGACGCTCGTGGCTTCACCCCCCGGTGAAGCATTGAGAGAGTACTGAAGCACAGTGAGACCGTCGCGTTCGACGGCGCGGTCGATCGCGTGTCGCGCGCGAGTGACTGATTCGATTCGCGCAAACGACAGAAACAGCGCGTCCTGACCGGGTATCTCCAGCGCAACTCCCCTGCCCAGCACTCTCAGCGTTGCCCTCGCTCGAAAACCGAGTCCGCCTACCGCGATGCGCTCGAGGGGTTTGTCGCGCTCGGTCGTTGCGACATAGAAGGCCTCTGTCGCGAACACCTCGGCACCGGTGTTCGCAGGGACGGGCGGCAGGCTGGGAAGTCCCGCTTGGCGTCGCTGCCGAGCCCGCCACCCCCACCACATGAGGGCAAGGGCGAGCACGAGGATGCTCAAGACGATGAGAGCGGACGGCAGCTTATCCATGGGTGTCCTCCTTGATCGGTGCCGTGCCCTCGTGCGAAGACTCGCGCGCGTGGGCGGCCACGATTTCCGCGTCGACGAGTTCGCCCTCGAGCACAGTCGCGTAGCCGCTGTGCACCGTTGCGACGACGCGACCGGGAAGCGACCGGCCAAGGTACGGAGAATTCGCGGACTTGCCGCGCAACTGGGCCACGTCGAACGTTCGCGTCGCCGCGGGGTCCCACAGGGTGAAATTCGCGGGGGCGCCCGCAACGATTCCGCGTTCATAGCCCGCGACCTGCCCGATCGCCGCCGGTGTCGAGGACAGCACTCGAGCAACATCCGTCCATGACAATAGTCCGGTGTCGACGACGGATGCCTGCACCACCGACAGCGCACTTTCGAGACCGACCATGCCGAACGCTGCGGCGTCCCACTCGGCCTCTTTCGCTTCGCGCGGGTGAGGAGCGTGGTCGGTGGCCACGCAGTCGATCGTGCCGTCGGCGAGACCCTCGCGCAGCGCAACCACGTCGTCGTCGCTGCGCAGCGGTGGATTGACTTTGAATCTGGCGTCGTAGCTGCGCGCAAGCTCGTCCGTGAGCAGGAGGTGGTGTGGGGTCACCTCGGCGGTGACGTTGATGCCGCGCTTCTTCGCCCACCGGATGATATCGACCGAGCCCGCCGTGGAGACGTGGCACACGTGCAAGCGCGCGCCGACGTGCTGCGCGAGAAGCGCATCACGGGCGATGATGGCTTCTTCGGCTGCGGCGGGCCACCCGGTGAGCCCCATCTCGCTCGAGACGGAGCCCTCGTTCAGCTGAGCCCCTTCGGTGAGCCTCGGCTCCTGAGCATGCTGTGCGACAACCCCGCCGAAGGTGGTGACGTACTCGAGTGCTCGTCGCATGAGCAGGGGGTCGGCCACGCACAGGCCATCGTCGGAGAATACGCGCACGCGTGCGCGGCTTGATGCCATGGCGCCGATCTCGGCGAGTTGGCGACCTTCGAGCGAGCGCGTGACCGCACCGACGGGACGCACCGTCGCATAGCCCGCGCGCTCCCCCAGCGTGTGCACCTGTTCGACGACGCCTGCCGTGTCGGCCACCGGAAGCGTGTTCGCCATCGCGTGCACTACCGTGAATCCGCCTGCGGCGGCGGCTTGCGAGCCGGTGAGCACCGTTTCGCTGTGCTCGAATCCGGGCTCCCGCAAGTGGGTGTGCAGGTCGACGAGTCCCGGCAGCGCCGTGAGCCCATCGGCGTCGATGACGCGGGTTGAAGCTGGGGTCGTCGAGATCGGCTTGTCGGCCACGGATGCAATGGCGCCGTTCTCGACGACCAGATCGACCCGGCGTCCGCCCACGAGGGTTGCCCCTCGCACCACCATCGTGGCCGTCACTGTGCTCCCCCCAGTGGCGTCACAGTGGTCGGGAGGGGCGTCGTCGTGATCAAATACAACACCGCCATTCGGATAGACACCCCATT
>DAOMOV010000306.1:0-2117 GCA_035444505.1 Terrimesophilobacter sp. | reverse complement strand
GCAAGGTGCTTGCCATCATCACCATCATGCAGCGGCGCTTCGGCGAGATCTTCCGCGTCATGGCGCTCGTCGGACACGAGCGGCCCCGGCACGAGCACGAATACACCCCGTTCATCGCCATCATCGCCGACATTCTCGCTTCCGACCTCGACCGCCTGGCCTGGCCGGCCGACCGCATCGCCCACATGCTGCGGCTCGTGAGCTTCGCCTCCGCGTTCCCGCGCCTCAATGACGGCGTCGAGTTCACCCCGGACGAACTCACTGACATCCTGCTGCACGGTCTCGCTGGCGGCGCAGCACCCCACCACTCACACCCGACAGAGAGACAGAACTGACCGCATGCTGCTGAAGATCTTGCGCCGCTACCTTGCGCCCTACTGGCCGATGCTCATCGCCGTTGCCGTGTTCCAGCTCGCCCAGTCGCTCGCGAACCTGTACCTGCCGAGCCTCAACGCCGACATTGTCGACAACGGCATCGCCAAGGGCGACATCAACCACATCCTCATCGTCGGGGCGATCATGCTCGGCGTCACGCTCATCCAGATCGCCTGCGCCATCACCGCGGTCTACTTCGGGGCGCGCGTCGCCATGTCGCTCGGCCGTGACCTGCGCAACGGCATCTTCCGCACGGTGAGCGACTTCTCCGAGCGTGAGGTGACCCAGTTCGGTGCGCCCTCGCTCATCACCCGTTCCACGAACGACGTGCAGCAGGTGCAGATGGTGGTGCTCATGACCGCCACGCTGTTCATCTCAGCCCCCATGCTCGCCATCGGCGGCATCATCATGGCGCTGCAGCAGGACGTGGGACTGTCGTGGCTCATGGCAGTGAGCATCCCCGTGCTGCTGGTGTGCGTGGGCGGAATCATGTGGCGCATGATCCCCCTGTTCCGCATCATGCAGAAGCGCATCGACCGCGTCAACCTGGTGCTGCGTGAGCAGCTCACCGGCATCCGTGTGATCCGTGCGTTCGTGCGCGAGCCGCAGGAGACGCAGCGGTTCGCAACAGCGAATGCCGAGCTCACTCAGACAGCGGTGAGTGCGGGCCGCCTCTTCGCACTCATGTTTCCCATCGTGATGCTCATCATGAACGTGTCGAGTGTCGCCGTGATCTGGTTCGGCGGCATCCGAGTCGATGAGGGCGCCATCGAGGTGGGAACCCTCATGGCATTCCTGCAGTACCTCATGCAGATTCTCATGGGCGTCATGATGGCAACGTTCCTCGGCGTGATGGTGCCGCGCGCCGCGGTCAGCGCCGACCGCATCGGCGAGGTGCTCGAGACCACAACATCGGTGCGGATGCCGGACGACCCGGTCACCGAAGTTCCCGAGACGGGCACGGTCGAGTTCCGTGGGGCGTCGTTCCAGTTTCCCGGCGCCGAGCAGCCCGTACTCGACGACATCAGTTTTCGGGTGGAACAGGGCTCGACGACGGCGATCGTGGGCAGTACGGGCGCCGGCAAGACAACGCTCGTGAACCTGCTGCCGCGGCTCTTCGACGCGACTGCGGGAGCGGTGCTCATCGACGGGGTGGATGTGCGCGAGCTCGACCCCGACTTGCTGTGGTCGCGCATCGGTCTCGTGCCGCAGAAGCCGTACCTGTTCTCGGGCACCGTCGCGAGCAATCTGCGCTACGGAAACCCCGACGCGACCGAAGAAGAGCTCTGGCGTGCCCTCGAGATCGCCCAGGCACGCGACTTCGTCGTGGAGCTCGAGGGCGGGCTTGATGCGCCCATCTCGCAGGGCGGAACGAACGTCTCGGGCGGTCAGCGGCAGCGGCTCGCGATCGCGCGAGCTCTCGTGAAGCGCCCCGAGATTCTCGTGTTCGATGACTCGTTCTCCGCACTCGACTCCGGAACGGATGCGCGGCTTCGGCACGCCCTGGCCCGCGCGGCGGCGGGCACGACGAAGATCATCGTTGCGCAGAGGGTGTCGACGATCGTCGATGCGGAGCAGATCGTGGTGCTCGAGAATGGCCGGGTCGTCGGGGTGGGGACACACGATGAGCTGGCCGAATCGAATGAGACGTACGCGGAGATCGTGGCGTCGCAGCTGGCCGCGGAGGTGGCACTGTGAGCGACGACGAGAAGCAGACGACGACTCCGGCGCGTCCGCCTCGC
>DAOMOV010000305.1:0-2133 GCA_035444505.1 Terrimesophilobacter sp. | reverse complement strand
CCCCCGCCGCGAGCACCACGACCCGTGTCGCCGCGCGCGCGACAAACTCGACATCATGGCTCGAGAACAGCACCGAGGCTCCGGATGCCGCAAGCCCACCCAGCACCTCCGCCAAGCGCCGCTTCGCCGCATAGTCGAGGCCCCGCGTCGGCTCATCCAGCAGCACCACTCGCGGAGTCCCGGCCAGCTGCAAGCCGAGCACCAGCGCAAGCCGCTGCCCCTCCGACAGATCACGCGGATGCTGCGCGGACGGCAGCCCCGGCCACAGTCGCTGCACCAGGGCCGATGTCGTTCCCGGGGGCAGGGCGAGCGAGGCATCCGCCTCGCTGCACTCCGCCTCGACGCTCTCCAGGTAGACGAGGTCGGTCGGGTTGTCGGGCACGAGCACGATGTGGCGGATGGCCTCCTCGGCGCTCAGCGCTGCCGGGTCGAGCGCGGCATCCGCTGTGGTCGCGAGCCGCACCTCGCCCGCACTGCGCGGCCCCGAGCCCTGCAGCGCCCACAGCAGTGAGGACTTGCCCGAGCCGTTGCGTCCCATCAGAGCGGTGACCTCGCCCGCGCGCAGGATGAGGCTCACGTCGCTGACCGCACGCCGCGAACCGTACTGAACGCTGAGGTCCTCCGCCCGCAGCACCACGTCGCCCGCGGGTCGCGGCGCAGAATCGACCGCTGTCTGGTCGGGCGCTGTGTGCTCGGCGGTCGTGTGGCTCGTGAGTCGCTCGCGCAGCGGTCCCGCGACTCGGCGCGCATCCCTGATCGACAGTGGCAGCGGGTTCCACCCGGCGAACCGGCCCAGCTCGACGAGGGGCGGGACGATTCTGCGCTCTGCGAGCACCTCACCGGGCGGCCCCATGGCGACTGATCCCTCGCCGTCGAGGTAGAGCAGCGAGTCGGCGTACTGGATGACGCGCTCAAGCCGGTGCTCCGCGAGCACGACCGTGACCCCGAGGTCGTGCACGAGACGCAGCAGCGCGGCGAGCACTTCCTCGGCGGCGAGAGGGTCGAGAGCGGATGTCGGTTCATCGAGCACGAGCACGCTCGGCCCCGCGGTCAGCGCCGCACCGATCGCGACCCGCTGCTGTTCCCCGGCGGAGAGTGTCGAGAGGGATCGGTTCCGCACGCCGTGCAGGGCGAGCAGGTCGATCGTGTGCTCCACGCGCTGCCGCATCACCGCGTGGGCGATGCCGAACTGCTCCATGCTGTACGCGAGTTCGTCCTCGACGCGGTCGGTGACGAAGCCCTCGACGGGGTTCTGTCCGACGAAGCCCACCACTCGCGCCATGTCGCGGGGGGCGTGCGTGCGGGTGTCGAGCCCGTCGACGATGACACTGCCCGCGAGGTGACCGCCGGTGAAGTGGGGGGCGAGCCCGTTGAGCAGGCGCAGCAGCGTCGACTTGCCCGAGCCCGTGCCGCCCACGACGAGGCACAGCTCGCCCTCGGGGATCCGCAGCGACACCCCGCTCAGCACGGGAGCAGCATCCGTGTCGTAGGCGAACGTCACCCCCGAGAGCTCGATCACCGCGACCACCGCCCGGCCTTCGGCGACACCGCGATCGGGGTGAGGGCAAGGATCGCGCAGACGACGAATGCCACCACGCCGTCGGCTGCGAACGCCACCACCGCCACAGCGACACCGGCACCCGCCGTGAGCAGTTCCTTTGGCCCCCACTCGTCACGACGGTAGCGCGTTGTCGTCACACCCCGTGAGGCGAGCAGAGCACCCGTGACCGCGCCGAGGCTCGCTGCCGCGAACAGCGCGAGCGACCACCAGCCTGGGCCGGTTCCACCCAGCAGCGCGTAGGTTCCGAGCGCCACGCCCACAAGAGCCGTGACGAGGAGCACGATCACCCACCGGTTGTTGCCGCGGTGCACTCGAGCGTAGCCCCGCGAGTCCATCGACGCGGCGAGCGAGAGCGACCGTTCGAGGGCATCCTCGAGCACGGGCAGCGTCGTTGCCGCCACCGCGCGGCGGCCCCGCAGCGTGCGACCCCGCAGCACCTGCGCTCGCCGAACGCGCCGCCACGACGTCACGAGCTGCGGTGCGAGCGTCATCGCGATCACCGCGGGCGTGCCCAGCAGGTGCAGCGACGCGGGCAGGGCGCGCAGCGTGCGCTGCGGGTCGGTGAGCGCCAC
>DAOMOV010000304.1:1717-2136 GCA_035444505.1 Terrimesophilobacter sp. | reverse complement strand
GCAGAATCTCCGTCATTTCTGACCGCGCGAATAGCATGAGTGGATGCCGCTGACCCTGCTCGCCGTTTTCGTCGGCGGCGCGGTCGGAACGGGGCTGAGGCTGGGTGCTGACGCCCTCATTCCGAGCGGCGCGTTTCCGGTCGCAACACTCGTCGTCAACGTCGTCGGCTCGTTTCTGCTCGCGCTGCTTGTCGGGCGGGCCTGGGCGACCGCACCCGAGTGGGTGAAGGCGGGCCTCGGCGCCGGGGTGCTCGGCGCGTTCACCACGTTCTCTGCGATAGCGGTGTCTGTCGTGCAGCTCTCGACGAACGGTGAGCCCGCGGTCGCCGGCGCGTACCTCGTGGCGTCTGTCGTGCTCGGCATCGGGGCGGCCGCGGTCGGGCTTCGCCTCGGCAGCGGCGGGAGTTCAACGCGCCTTG
>DAOMOV010000304.1:0-1707 GCA_035444505.1 Terrimesophilobacter sp. | reverse complement strand
CGAGGTGAACGAGTGATCGCGCTCGCCACGATCGCTGCTGGCGGAGCCGGGGCGGTGCTGCGCCACCTGGTCTCCGTGGCCATCGGGCGCGCGGGCTCCGATGATGGGCGTCCCCGATTTCCCTGGGCGGTGCTGACCGTCAACGTGCTCGGCTCTGCGCTGGGCGGTGCTGTTCTCGCACTCGGTCAGGGCTCGCTCTCCCCGAGTGGCAGCTCGTGCTGCTCGCGGGTGTGTGCGGCGGGCTCACGACGTTCAGCACCCTCAGCGTCGAGACGGTGCAGCTGCTGCAGGAGCGCCGCGCGGGTTTCGCGATCGCGAGCGTGGGCGCGAACCTCGTGGTCGGCGTCGCCGCGTGCGCCCTCGCGTTCGTGGCATTCGGCGGGGGAGCGCCGGTGTGAGTAGATTCGGCGCATGACCTCTTACGACGTTGATGCCGTGCGCGCCGACTTTCCGCAGCTCGTGGGCGGCTCCGCCCACTTCGACGGTCCCGGCGGCACCCAGACTCCCCGGCCCGTGGCCGAGGCGATCGCCGGTGCACTTCTCGCGCCCCTCTCCAATCGGGGCACGATCACGCCGGGCGAGCGGAACGCCGAGAAGACGGTTCAGGATGCCCGCGAGGCCATCGCCGACCTCACTGGCGGGGAGCCGGGCGGGGTGGTCTTCGGGCGCAGCGCCACCCAGCTCGCCTACGACTTCTCGCGCATGCTCGCGCGCCGCTGGTCGAAGGGCGACGAGGTCGTCGTCACCCGCCTCGACCACGACTCCAACGTGCGGCCGTGGGTGCAGGCCGCCGAGCGCTCGGGAGCGACCCTGAAGTGGCTCGACTTCGACCCCGCCACGAGCGAACTCGGCGACATCACCACGGTGCTGACGGAGCGCACAGTGCTCGTTGCCGTCACCGCCGCGAGCAACCTCATCGGCACGCGGCCCGACGTTCGCAGAATTGCCGACGCCGCGCACGCCGTGGGCGCCCTCGTCTACGTCGACGGCGTGCACTACACGGCGCATGCCTCCGTCGACATACAGGCACTCGGCGCCGACTTCTTCTCCTGCTCGCCCTACAAATTCCTGGGCCCGCACCTCGGCGCCCTCGTCGCGGCGCCGTCGCTGCTCGAGACCCTCGAGCCCGACAAGCTTCTGCCGGCGACCAACGCCGTGCCCGAGCGATTCGAGTTCGGCACCCTGCCCTACGAGTTGCTGGCGGGCGTCGCCGCGGCCGTCGACTACCTGGCCGGAATCGGAGCGACGTCACCGACCATCGGCTGGCGACGCACCATGCTCGTCGACGCATTCGCGAGGCTTGAAGCCCACGAGGATGCGCTGCTCACGCGGCTCGAGGACGGCATCCGCACCCTGC
The DNA here is from genome assembly GCA_035444505.1 of Terrimesophilobacter sp. Taxonomy (GTDB): domain Bacteria; phylum Actinomycetota; class Actinomycetes; order Actinomycetales; family Microbacteriaceae; genus Terrimesophilobacter. Next base: position 350 of record DAOMOV010000304.1, on the reverse strand, counting down.
CCGGTGTCACGGTGCACTCGCGCGCCGCGCACCGCACGCCGACCCTGCTGCTGACGTTCGCGAGCCACTCCACCGTCGACGCCTACGCGTTCCTCGCCGAGCGCGGAGTCGACGCCCCGTCGAGCAACTTCTACGCACTCGAAGCCTCGCGCCGCCTCGGGCTCGGCGATGAGGGCGGGCTTCGTGTCGGCCTCGCGCCCTACACGAACGGCGATGACATCGACCGGCTGCTCGACGGGCTCGCTGCGTTTCTGGGTATCTCCGTTGGTTGAGTAGCGCCGCAGGCGCGTATCGAAACCTCCGTGCGAATAGAGGTTTCGATACGCCTTGCTCCGCAGGGCTACTCAACC
>DAOMOV010000303.1:0-2161 GCA_035444505.1 Terrimesophilobacter sp. | reverse complement strand
ACGCCGATGTCTTCTTCGAAGTGAGCGGTTCAGCGCCCGGGCTCGCCTCGGTGCTTGATGCGGCCGAGCCGGGGTCGACGATCGTGCCCGTGGGGATTCAGCGCGGCGAGCCGGAGCTTCCGCTCGGCACGTGGACCCTGCGCGAGTACACGATCGTGGGAACGGTGGCGCATGTGGTGAGGACCGATCTTCCCGAGGCAGTGCGGCTGCTCGGGACGCGCGAGGATTGGTCCGATCTGGCCTCGGAGGTGCTGCCGCTCGATCTCGCACTGAGCGACGGTATTGCGCCGTTGACCGACGGCTCAGCCACCCAGATCAAGGCGCTCATCGATCCGTGGATATCCGTAACGCGACCCGCGGTGCACTCGAGGTCCTAGCTCGCGCACCCAGCGAACGGCTTCTCGCTCAGGAGTGGTAGTCGTCCATGGCGCGCAGCACGTCGACGGCCGAGCCGAGGTGTGCGCTGCCGCTGCTCGAGCGCGCACCCGGAGCATCCGGCATCGCGTCATTGCCTTCTCGTCGGCCGATGACGAACCAGATGCCCTTCGCCGGAACCGTGCCCTCATTGGTGTACAGGTGGGGTCGGATGGAGTCGAACTGGAGGGAGTCACCGGGGCCGAGGCGGTGCACGTCGAACTCAAGCTGAAGGGTGAGCTCACCCTCAAGAACGTAGGCGTACTCGACGCCACGGTGCCGCATGAGCTTGCCCTCGACGGAACTGCTCGCACCGGGATCGTAGGTGACAAGAATGGCGTCGGCGGGGCTGCCCGGTTGCGATGCGAGTCGCTCCCAGCGCACTCCGTTCTCCATCTCGAGCACCGGGTTGTCTTCACCGCGCTGCACGGTGACGGGTGCGTGCTCCACGCGATCGGATGCGTTGGGTCGGGTGCCGCCCGCGGCAACACCGAGCAACTCATCGAGGGAGAGGTCGAGGTGCATGGCCATGGCGTACAGGGTCTGCACGGAGGGCTGCGTCTTGCCGGTCTCCACCTGGGAGATGAGGCTCGCGGAGACGCCGAGCGATTGAGCGAGGCTGCGCAGACTGAGGCGCTTCTGAGTTCGCGCCTCGCGCAAGCGGGCGCCGACGCTGTCTGCGGTCATGTTCACTCCCGTTGTTATGCACGCGGTACCCGCGGTTGTTCAGTTCGCAAGCATAGCGCTCGTGTCACGAATATTGAGGCTGAGATATTTCTCATCCTGCGTTAAGCTGTACTGTACGCCATGCGCCGGTGCTTGACAGCCTTCCGGCCTCGTTACGGGAGAGTTTCATGAAGAACACGGGTACGACAGGAAGCAACGCGGTCGATTGGGAAGCGCGCGTGGACTTCGAGCGGTTGCGCACGGATCGACTCGCACGACTCAAAGCCGAGCTGGAGCGCTCGGAGCTGGGCGCGGTACTCGCGTTCGATTTCTCCAACATCCGCTACATGACGGCGACCCACATCGGCACCTGGGCGATGGACAAGCTCATCCGCTTCAGTCTGCTCACGCGCAACACCGACCCGATCTCGTGGGACTTCGGTTCGGCGGCGAAGCACCACAAGCTGTACAACCCCTGGCTCGATGTCACGAGCGCCGAGATGGATGCCGACCCGAACGCGCCGCACGAGGGCGCGTACCGGCCGCGGCTCGAGAGCGGTGCGCGCGCCGGCATCTCGACGCTGCGCGGGGCATTCCCGCCGGACGCGGGCATCGCGGAGGAGCTCGCACGCAAGATCAAGCGTGAGCTAGAGAAGTTCGGGGTGGCAGACCAGCCGCTCGGGGTGGATGTCATCGAACTCCCCATCCTGTTCGCCCTGCAGCAGGCGGGGATCACCGTCGTCGACGGGCAGCAGCTGTTCATGGAGGCGCGCCGCATCAAGACGGGTGACGAGATCCGGCTCCTGACCCAGGCGGCGTCGATGGTGGATGCGGCGTACGAGGAGCTCTACCAGTTCCTTCGGCCAGGGGTGCGCGAGAACGAGGCCGTCGGTCTCGTGGCGAAGACGCTGTACGATCTCGGCTCCGAGTATGTCGAGGGCGTCAACGCGATCTCGGGGGAGCGCTGCGCACCCCACCCGCACGTGTTCTCCGACAGGCTCATCCGGCCCGGCGACCCGGCGTTCTTCGACATCCTGCACAGCTGGAACGGCTACCGCACCTGCTACTACCGCACCTTCGC
>DAOMOV010000302.1:0-2175 GCA_035444505.1 Terrimesophilobacter sp. | reverse complement strand
GGGAACGTTCGCCTACCTCGCGCTCTACACCGTGCCCGGATCCGTCGCCGTGCTCGTCGCCGTCGCGCTCGTGCTCGACCGGGCCTCCCGCGGCCGCACGCGCACCATTCGGGCCGTGCACGAAGTCGGTCACGACGAGTCTGACGTGACGGCGGAACCCGGCGCGACGGCAGCGCCCGGAGCGACAGCAGACCCGGCGTGATCCCGCCCGAGAATCTCCTCGCGTTCACGATCGCCTCGGTCATCATCATCGTGGTGCCGGGACCGAGCGTTCTCTTCGTCATCGGGCGGTCGATCGCGCTCGGCCGACGTGCAGGAGTGCTGAGCGTTGTCGGCAACACCCTCGGGACCGTGCCCGCCGTGCTCGCCGTCGCCCTCGGCATCGGCGCCGTCGTCGCGACCTCGATCGTGGCGTTCACGATCATCAAGTTCGCGGGGGCCGCCTACCTGATCTGGCTCGGCATCCAGGCCATCCGGCACCGTGGTGCCAACGCCGAATTGGATGCGCCGGTTCGGGCGACGACAGGCACGCTGCTGCGGCAGGGCTTCATCGTGGGCCTCACCAACCCGAAGACGATCGCGTTCTTCACCGCGGTGCTGCCGCAGTTCGCGGCGCCTGCCGCGGGGGGCGTGTGGCTGCAGCTCGTGACGCTCGGCCTCGTCTTTCAGGCCATCGCGCTCGCGAGCGACACCGTGTGGGCGCTCGCGGCCGGCTCCGCTCGCGACTGGTTCGCGCGGTCACCGCGTCGCCGGGCAAGACTCGCAACGGCCGGCGGGGTCGCGATGATCGGACTGGGCGGCGCCGTTGCGCTCACCGGGGCGAAGGGCTGAGCTCAGGTTTCTTGGTGAGGCTTCGAGACGATTCCGGCGGAGCCGGAATCCCTCAGCCAGTAAGTAGGGAGACAGCTGGCTGCGCTGCGTGAAACCGCGCAGTGTTCTTGCTGGCCGAGGGATTCGACGCAGTCGAATCGTCTCGAAGCCTCACCCGCGGGCAACTCCGCGCGACAACATCGCGCACGCGCCGTCAGCTCAGCTGCGTCTGCTCCACCCACCGCAGGTACTCGGGCGTCACCGTGCCGGTGATGTACTCGCCCGTGAAGCAGCTCATCTCGAGCTGCTCTACATCCGACTCCTCGATGATGGCGGCCTCCATGTCGGCGACCTCCTGGTAGATGAGGTAGTCGGTGGCGATGTCGGCGGCGATCTGGGGAATCTTGCGCCCGTGCGCGACGAGCTCATGGCGCGACGGCATGTTGATGCCGTACACGTGCGGGTACCGAACGGGCGGCGCCGCCGACGTGAACGTGACCTTGTTCGCGCCCGCCTCCCGTGCCATGAGCACGATTTCGCGCGAGGTGGTGCCCCGCACGATGGAGTCGTCGACGATGAGCACGTTCTTGCCCTTGAACTCGCTGCTCATCGCGTTGAGCTTCTGCTTCACGCTGCGCTTGCGCTCCGCCTGGCCGGGCATGATGAACGTGCGCCCGATGTAGCGGTTCTTGTAGAAGCCCTCGCGGTAGGGCACCCCGAGCGCCTGGGCGACCTGCATTGCCGCGGGCCGCGACGACTCGGGGATGGGCATGACGACGTCGATGTCGCCGAGCGGCGCGTGCGTCTGGATGGTCTGTGCGAGTCGGTCACCGAGCCGCAACCGTGCCTCGTACACCGAGATGCCGTTCATCACCGAGTCGGGGCGGGCCAGGTACACGTACTCGAACGAGCAGGGAATGAGCTGCGGGTTCGGCGCGCACTGCCTGCTTGTCATCTCGCCGTTCGCCGCGATGAAGACCGCCTCGCCGGGAGCCACATCCCGGACGATCTCGTAGCCGCCGCTCTCGAGCACGAGCGACTCCGACGCCACCACCCACTCGGCCCCGACCATGCCGGTGCCCCGGCGGCCCAGAACGAGGGGGCGGATGCCGAACGGGTCGCGGAACGCGAGCAGCCCGTGGCCGGCGATGAGCGCGATTGCCGCGTACGAGCCCTCGACGCGCTCGTGCACGCGCGAGACCGCGGCGAACATCTGGTCGGGGTCGAGCTCCGCGCCCGACACCTGCTCCTGCAGCTCGTTCGCGAGCACGTTGACGAGCAGCTCGGTGTCGCTCGTCGTGTTGAGGTGGCGGCGGTCGATGCTGAAGAGCTCCTCGGTGAGCTCGCGCGTGTTGGTGAGGTTGC
>DAOMOV010000301.1:0-2181 GCA_035444505.1 Terrimesophilobacter sp. | reverse complement strand
GCCTCGTCGAGGATGAGGAGAATGACGCGCTCGTCGCACAGCTCACGCAGCCTGGCGAGGTAGCCGAGAGGAAGCTCGATGATTCCGCCCGAGGAGAGGATCGGCTCGACGAGCACCGCGGCGAGGCTGCCGGAGGACTGCTGGTCGACGAGCGCGAAGCCGTACTCGAGTTCGGCGAGCCAGTCGTAGCTGCCGTCGTCATTGCGGAAGGGGGACCGGTACGCGTTAGGGGTGGGGAGTACGAGGTTGCCTGGCGTCCGCGGTCCGTATCCGTGCCGACCTGCTGAGAAGGTGGCGGACGCCGCGGCCGCGGTCATCCCGTGCCACGACCGGTCGAAGGAGACGATCTCCCAGCGGCCCGTGTAGAGCTTGGCGAGTTTGATCGCTGCTTCGTTCGCCTCAGCACCGGTCGTGAGGAGAAGAGTCTTCTGGAGCGGCTCGGGTGTGGATTCGTTGATTTTGCGGGCGAGTTCGAGCACGGGTTCGCTGAGCATGCCGCTGTAGAGGTGGTCGAGGGTGGTGATGGATTCGGTGACGGTGGCGACGATGTCGGGGTGAGAGTGGCCGAGAATGGAACTCATCTGGCCCGACGTAAAGTCGAGGATGGCCCTGCCGTCGGTGTCGTAGACGTAACTGCCCTCGGCACGGGCGATGAGCCGGGGTGAGAACCGACCTCCGTAGCGCACAAGGAGGTTGTCAGCTTCGCTAAGGAAGTCGGTGCTCATGGTTGTTCCCTTGAGTCGGCGCTGGCGCGTTCACGGCGCGCGTGCGCCTGCTTTCATCATCGAGCTTCTCAGGAATTGATACAAGCAAATCAATGCGGATGATCATTCGGCATCGCCTTATGATTGTCGCGTGTTGAATCCCTGGCGACTGGTGATCCTGCGGGCTGTTCTTGAAGCGGGCTCGATCAACGAGGCAGCTCGCAATCTGAATTATTCTCCGGCGACGATCAGTCAGCACATGAGTGCCCTGGCCGCTGAGACGGGGCTTGTGCTGTTCGAGCGGCGCGGCCGTGGCGTCGAGGCGACGGGTGCGGCTCGAGCGCTGGGGGAGCAGTCCCGGTCGCTGCTCGCCGACTTCGACCGTTTGGAGCGGGTCGTGGCTGACTTGCGCGGGGGAGAGGCGGAGCATTTCGCGATCGCGTGTTTCGCGTCGGCGGCGGAGCAGTGGATGCCTCGCGTCGTTCAGGACTTGCGTGCGGCGCGCCCGAATCTGACGGTTGAGGTGAGTCTCAACGAGCCGGGCGCGGGCAGGGGGCGACGAATGCCTGACCTTGACGTTCGCACGGAGCATGCGGGCCCGATCGAGCTGAGCTTTGATGGATATGACCGCCACGAGCTTCTGGTGGAGGATCTTGTGGCGGTGCTTTCGACGAAGCACCCCTTGGCGTCGCGAAACGCGGTGGGCCTTGAGGAGCTCGCCGATGAGGCGTGGGTGGACCACGACATCTATGACAGTCCGACGGGCCAGATCGTGCAGCGGGCGTGTGCAGCAGCGGGTTTCACTCCGCGGTTTGCGGCGCGACTGGACGACCACCGCGCTGCCTTGCGTTTCGTCGAGGCCGGTGTGGGGGTGACGATTCTGCCGATGCTGGCGACGGTGCAGGTGGGCAGTGGTGTCGTGGTGCGGCCGATCTCGGGCCCGGCGATCCGCCGCCGGATCGTGGTGCACGTGTCGCGGGAGGCGCGGCGCGCTGATCTTGTTGCGCCAGCGCTGGTGAGCCTGCGGCGGGCATCCGGCAGTTGAATTTCCTTCTGTTGCCTGAAGGATGGTGGCGATACTCTGCCTAAATGAACTCGAGAGACGCTGTTGTCGAGTGGATGCTGGACTCTGACCCCGCGTTGAGATGGCAGGTGGAGCGCGACATCGTGGGTGCTCCGGAGCCGCAGTGGCAGGCGACACGCGCGCGGGTTGCGACGGAGGGATTCGGGGCGCAACTGCTGGCGAGGCAGGATGCGGACGGCCAGTGGGCGGGCGGGGCGTACTTCCCAGCCGACTTCGACTTCGATGGGCCGGAGGCCGCTGACGACGCGGGGCAGCCGTGGACGGCGACGACGTGGTCGCTGAACGTCTTGCGTGAGTGGGGGGTGCCGGCATCCGCCCTCGGCGACACGGGGGAGCGGCTGGCGCGGAACTCGCGCTGGGAGTACGACAACCTGCCGTATTGGGGCGGCGAGG
>DAOMOV010000300.1:0-2203 GCA_035444505.1 Terrimesophilobacter sp. | reverse complement strand
CCTGTGGGGACGAGCCCACAATCGGTGTGCAATGTGCAAGCGGCCGCTTACGGCGCAGGCGGAGTCGCCGCATCTGGGTGGGCTCGTGCTCGGTGTAGAAGCGCACATCATCGCGCAGAGCGAAGCAGGGCCGAGAGCTGCTGCTGGTGCGCGGGACGCTATCGACGCCTACGCGAATCTCATCCTTCTATGCCCGGAGGATCACAAGCGGGTTGACGATCAACCTGATGTCTACCCCGCTGACCGGCTACGCGAGATTAAGAGCGCGCATGAGCATTGGGCTGAGGATCGGCTCGACGGAGTGCCCGGATTTCAGGCAATCAAGGTACTTCGCGGAGACGACGAAGACTCGATCCCGTTTACACCTCTGCTTTCTGGCACTCAGGTATGGAACACCGTCGCCGGTGCCGGATTCTTCAACCTCATTCCAATCGATGACATCCATGCGGCTGACCGAGTTGACGCCGCAGACGAGTTTCTCGACGCGATAAAGGACTGGGGGGAGATTGCGAACGAGATCGACTCCCTGACGCAGCGACGGGGCGCTCTCCGCAGCATGACCGAACTTCTTGAAGGGCTTTGGGCTCTCGACGTCTTCGCATGGGGTCGACGCTTGACGCGGACGATCACGGGGGGAGTCCTCCCACCGAGCCCGGTCTTTGTCGCTGAGGTCATGCTCCTCACCAAAGAGGACTTTCTCGCCCGCTACGGCTCGGACGGAGAGGAACAGGAGTCCGAGCCTGCTCCCGAACGCTCAGAGGACGGTCAGCAGTCAACGGCGGTCAGTTTCGATGACTGAGCCTCGCAACCTACTGAAAGGCTGGTGTCCTGTCGGCCGTTCGTTCCCGGACGGTCTGCGATCGTTCGGAGATGACTCGCGCATCCAAAGCCTCGACGCCCACCTCAAGTCGCTCACCGGGCTGCGACCCGGCGAGCCCGGTGCGGCATGGGCACTCGCCGCGCACACGGGGCTCTGGCCGGAGCCGCGCGACGGTGCCGAGGCAGGTCAGCGGCTGGTCGACTTCGTTCTGCGGGGCGAAGGCGGCAACCTGGAGGTCGCCGAGGTCATGCAGACGACAGACGCGGAGTTCATGCGCCGACTCAGGACGATGAGTGATCGCATCGTTCCCGCCGTCCACGCGGCGTACAACGGAGCCCACTCCTGGGGACTTGAGTTCGAGCGGTTCGTGGAGTTGCCGCCGAGCCAGCGTGACCTTCAGCAGCGGGCGTCAGCCTGGGCGGAGGTGCTTGCGAGCGCCGACCCGGAGGCGGGAACCGTGGAGCTGGGGCCGGGGCTGAGCGCCTGGCCGTTGAGCGATGAGAGACCTCCCGGCGTCTACTTCAGCAGCGCCAACGCAGAGATCGCCGAGCGCCCCGAGACGCCCTACCTGGAGCGGCTCTCCGAGTACCTCGCTACTGATGGCAACATCGCTCGACACATCGAGAAGCTGCGCGCCGAGAGTGTGACGCTCGCGGCTCGCCGGAGCCATCTGTATCTCCCCATCGCCGCGAACGGCGAGAACGGTGACCTACTCGCGCTGTCGCCGAGCCTCTTCACCTGGGGCACGTTCACGCCGATTGAGGGCGTCACCGACCTCTGGCTTGCGAACGGGCTCGACGTATTCCACTGGTCGGCTGAGACAGGATGGGTCTATCACCCCGATACCGACGAGCGTGCCGAGGGTGCTCGCGCGCACGTCGCTGGGCCGAACTCGTAGCGGTCCGACACACGCCGACCGCACCTGTGTCTCAGGCCCCCGGTAGCCTGGGAAGTCAGGAGGCTTTCTAGTGGCGACATCAAATCGTGACCGCATTGGGCGGATGTTCGAGATCCTTGCGGAGGCGCTCGACCCGTTCATCGCGGAGGTGCTGGAGCCTCAGATCGGTGATTCCGATTGGGCGCTAGTGGTCAAGCTCGCCGACGAGGAGAAGGGCATTACCGGCAAGGCATACAGCCGGGAAGACCCTGCCGTGCAGCTTCGGATGCTCACCGAGGGGCTGACGGGTCGGGTGAAGAAGGGCTGGTATCCCTTCAAAGGGATCGTCACCCGCGAGCATGAGGCGTATGCGAGCCTGCTGCGCGAGACTCGGAACCAGTGGGCGCACAACGCCACGTTCGACGACGACGCGGCGTTGCGGGCGCTTGACTACGCACGGCTGCTGCTGGCCGCGGTGGGGCAGGCGTATGCGGCCGACAAGGTGG
>DAOMOV010000299.1:0-2214 GCA_035444505.1 Terrimesophilobacter sp. | reverse complement strand
CCTTGTACGACTCGGACACGTCTTTGTCCTCGTTGAGCACGGCGAGGCTCATGATGTGCCAAGCGACGTCGAGGTCGCGGTGCTTCGCGACCTCATCGACCCAGCGGCTCGTCATCCACGCCCAAGGGCACGAGGGGTCGAACCAGAAGCCAACGGATGTCTGGGCTGAGCCCTCTTCAGAAGTCATACCCCTCAGTCAACCCCATCGATCAATAGCTGCGCTGGGAGCAGTTCACCCAGTTTTCAACTCGGAGCGAGCACGGAGAGCCCGGCGCGGGTGGCCGCGGTCGCAAGTTCGCGGTCGTAGGTTGCGATCTCGTCGACCCCCAGCCGGATGGCAACTGCGAGATGGAGCGCGTCATTCGATCGGAGCGGGGCGAGCGTGCCTGCTGCGATCATGTCGCCTCGAGTGAGGTCCATGAGACGCACGGTGTCGAGCACCTCCTTGACAGTCGCAGCATCGAGATCGTCGGGGTGTCGACCCGCTGCACAGTGGAGCTCGGTGTGCAGAAGCCACGACGCGACGAGGCGACGACCGGGGTCGGCGGTGAGCGCATCCGCGAGCGCGGCAGACTCTTGCTCCTCGACAATCAGCTTCAACGCCGCCGACGCGTCAAGGTAGGTGACCGTCACCACGAACCCCGCGAGTCATCGAGCAGCTCAGAACTTGACCGTTTCGACGGGAGCCGAACGATGTCGCGAAGGCTCAGGATGTCTCGAAGCGCCCCCCGGCCCTGCCCCTGTTCGATGAGTTCATCGACGGTCCTTCCCTGGGTCGGACCGATCACCGCTGCCGCACGACCGTTGTTGGTGACAATGAAAGACTCTCCGGCTTCGACGCGGCGTAGTATTTCCGCGCTCTGGTTGCGCATTTCACGGTGCGTCACAGGCTTCATGTAGCACATCGTAGCACGGCACACTGCTTCAGACGGAGCCAACTAGGCTTAACGGCACTGCCTCGCAAACTCATCTAGAGCGACCACCGATTCACAGGAGACCCCACCGTGCCCGGAGACAACCTCACCCGCGTCGAAGCCCAGGAGCGCAAGGCGCACATCCACGTCGACAGCTACGACGTGACCCTCGACCTCACGACCGGTCCCGAGGTGTTCCGCAGCCGCACGACGATCACCTTCACCGCCGGTGCAGGCCGGTCGACATTCCTCGACGCGATCACCCACACGGTGCACTCGATCGACCTGAACGGCACCCCCGTCAACACCAGCAACGCCGACGGGCAGCGCATCCAGCTCGACGACCTCGCATCCAACAACGTGCTCACGATCGACGCCGACATGGCCTACACGAACACGGGTGAGGGCCTGCACCGCTTCGTTGACCCCGTCGACGACGAGGTGTACCTGTACTCCCAGTTCGAGGTCCCTGACTCGCGCCGCGTCTACCCTGTGTTCGAGCAGCCCGACCTCAAAGCCACCTTCCGCTTCACGGTCACCGCACCCGCCGCGTGGGAAGTCGTCAGCAACCAGCCCGTGGAATCCCGCACGGAAGACGGCGACAGCGCAACCTGGGTGTTCAAGGCCACACCGCGCATCTCCTCCTACATCACCGCCATCGTTGCGGGCCCGTACGCGAAGGTCACAAGCGAGCTCACCTCAACCGACGGCCGCACCATCCCCCTCGGCATCTACTCCCGCAAATCGCTCAGCCAGTACCTCGACTCCGACTACATCTTCGACATCACCCGAAAGGGCTTCGCGTACTTCGAGAAGAACTTCGACTACCCGTACCCGTTCGAGAAGTACGACCAGCTGTTCGTCCCCGAATTCAACGCCGGTGCGATGGAGAACGCGGGCGCGGTGACCTTCACCGAGACGTACGTGTTCCGGTCGAAAGTGACGGATGCCATCAAGGAGCGCCGCGTCGTCACCATCCTGCACGAGCTCGCCCACATGTGGTTCGGCGACCTCGTCACCATGAAGTGGTGGAACGACCTGTGGCTCAACGAGTCGTTCGCCGAGTGGGCCTCCACCATCGCGACCGCGGAGGCCACCGAGTGGCACGAGGCCTGGACGACGTTCCAGGCCATGGAGAAGAGCTGGGCTTACCGGCAAGACCAGCTGCCCTCCACCCACCCCGTCATGGCCGAGATTCGCGACCTCGAGGATGTGCAGGTCAACTTCGACGGCATCACCTACGCCAAGGGCGGGTCGGTGCTCAAGCAGCTCGTCGCCTGGGTCGGCCGCGACGCCTTCT
>DAOMOV010000298.1:0-2238 GCA_035444505.1 Terrimesophilobacter sp. | reverse complement strand
CGCGAGGTCGCCGGTGATCGCCTCGACCCGCCGGATGCCGGCGGCGGACTCCGCGGCCCGTAGGTCAGAGGCTCTCGGTGTCGCGCCAGGTCTCGCCATCCCAGAGCCAGCCGAGACCGGATCGCTGGTGGACGACCCAGAGGTGGGTCACGGCGGGGTCGATGAGCGGGATAAGGGAGGGGGCGCCGAATCCCCCGTCGTCCCAGCTGGGTGCGTCACGGCTCAGCGGACGAGCAATGTCGAAACGGGTGTCGTCATCGAGCCACACGAACAGGTGCCGCTGCTCGGCGCCCGACTTGTGGAGCTTGGCCGGGTTGTCGGTTCTCTTGGCGAGTTCGTCGACGAGGAGCGCCACTGCTGCATCGCTGCCGCTTGCCGATCCTCCGCTGCCGAGCGAAGTGATCATCCGGTGAGTGTGTGACGCATCTGCGCGGTGGGGCGCTGCAGACGCGCGTTCGACTCCCGCCTGAAGCAACGATCGGTAGACGTCAGAGAGCGGTCCGCGTTGGAGGACATGGACTGCCGCCGGCTGATCATGAAAAGACTGCTCGCCGACGGCCTCAAGCTGCACAAGCAGCGGGTGAACGCGCTGCAGGAACGTCATCAGTCCGGTCTGCGTCTCGGACGTGAACACCAGCCAGCAGTTCTGTAGCTCACCCTCCGGTGCGTCTGTCTCGCGCGATGCGCTCAGCGCTCGGCGACCTGCGGCCTTCCGTCCGTCGGTGACGCGCGTGACCTCGACGGCGATCCGTCCATCCGCCGATAGATAGTCGACGCCGCCGTTCTTGTCGGCGTGCTCGAGCACGATCCCCAGCATGCGCTCGACGAAGTGCTTCGCGTCGATCTCGTCAGCGCTCTCGCGGTTCATCGCTTCCCTCCGCTGGGCGGCTCGGGGCCACTCGTCCGACCCCTCGGGGGCCGCTTCGCGAATCGTCCGGGAAGATATTGGGACGATGGACGCTGCTCAGGCATCGTCCCAGTCCCGCGCTCCCGAGGAATCAGACGCAAAGAAATGGGGTCTGACCAGGGATTCTTGAGCGGAGACGGAGGGATTTGAACCCTCGGTCCCCGTGAGGGGACTCCACCTTAGCAGGGTGGTGCACTAGGCCTGACTATGCGACGTCTCCAGATGTTCGACAGCAATCATAGCGGCAAGCCGCTGCCCACCAACTCAGTTCGCGCGCGAACAGGTATTGTCAGCGGCACTCTGACCGGTCAGACCCGAGATCACGGGCGCGGGCTCAAGCTCGGGTGCCTCCGCCGACGCGGAAGGGTCAGCAGGAGCAGGCTCCGGTGCATTCGGGTTCGGCTTCGAACCAACACCCGTCTTCGCGACAGTGAACGGCTCATCCGCCTTGATCTTGGCGAACAACTGATCCGCGACCGACTTCACCGGCGCAACCTTGCCCGTGTAGATACCACCCTGACCGTACGCGGTAGGGTACTGCACGAACATGACACGCTCCAGCGGGAGGTTCTTGAGCACCTGCGCCATCGCCACCATGGTGTTCACGTTCGCGAGACCTGCCGATAGTGTCATGTTGCTGACGGCGACATTCGCGATGTTGTAGAGCTTTCCCACATCGTTGAGGGTGCCGTCTGCTTTCAGCGTGCGCACGAGCGAGGACATGTACACCTGCTGGCTGCTGATGCGCCCGAGGTCGCTGCCGTCGCCAACCCCCTTACGGCTGCGCAGGAAGGCGAGTGCGTCTGAGCCCTCCAGCGAGTACTCTCCCGCACCGGGGAGATAGAGACCCGCTTCGGGGTCACGGATCGGACCATCCACGCACACTGGCACGCCGCCCACCGCCGTCGCGAGGTTGGCGACCCCATTGAAGGTGACGAGCCCGGCGAACTGGACGTCGAGTCCCGTCAGCCGTTCCACGGTGAGCACCGTGCAGGGAAGCCCTCCGTAGGAGAGCGTGACGTTGATGGGCTGCCCCGTCATCGACGAGTAGTTTCCACCGTTAGGGTGAGGGCACGCGGGGATCGGAACGACGAGGTCTCGCGGAAAACTTACCGCCACCGCGTGCGTTTGATCCTGCGCGACGTGAAGGAGGATCGTAACGTCGTTCAGCTCTGCGCTGCCACGTCCCGCGCATCCGCTACCGTCCTCGCACACGTCACTGCCGACGACAAGCAGGTTGAATCCACCCTCGTACGACCCGAGCGCCGGCGGTGGACCTTCGGTCTCGCCGACGAGGGTGACCGTTTTGATGGTGCTCTGCAGGCGCCACA
>DAOMOV010000297.1:0-2249 GCA_035444505.1 Terrimesophilobacter sp. | reverse complement strand
GAGCACGCGGGCGATGGAATCGCCGAGGGCGGCCCAGCGGGTGTGCCCGATGTGCAGCGGGCCGGTGGGGTTCGCCGAGACGAACTCGAGGTTGATGGTCTGACCGACGAGGGAATCATTGCGGCCGTAGGCGTCGCCCTCCTCGACGATGGTCTTGGCGAGGGCTCCCGCAGCCGCGGCGTCGAGGGTGATGTTGAGAAAGCCGGGCCCGGCGACGTCTGCTGACTTCACGCCGTCAAGCTGGCGGATGCCGTCGGCAAGTTGCTCGGCAAGCTCGCGCGGGTTGACGCCGAGTGGTTTCGCGAGGGCGAGGGCGACGTTGGAGGCCCAGTCCCCGTGGTCACGGTTCTTGGGGCGCTCGAGTCCCACGGTGTCGGGGACGAGCCCGGCGTCGCCTCCTCGCGCTGTGACGGCCTCGACCACGATGGTGCGCAGTGCTGCGGCGAGGGCGTCGGGAGTCACCTCACCGATTCTAGTCGCCGCCGAGCTGCCCGCTCCCGCACCCACTTAGCGCCTCCCGCACCCGCTTGTTTCTGGGTGTCTGAGGTGATTTCTGGGTGCGGGAGCTACTGCTCGTCGACGGGACGATCAGCCTCGGCGGCGACTTCGCACGTCTGGAGGAGCGAGTCGGCGCCGACGAGCGGGCGCGCCTGTTCGAAGGGCAGCGGTGGCGGGGTTGCCTTGCCCTCGTTCATCCCGAACTGGGGCGCGAGCGCGTAGAGCGGGAAGACGTTCCACGCGGTCGATCCGGCGTCGCTGACGGGCGGCACGAGTCGGCTTCCGTCACTGCGGTAGTGCGCCCACGTGTCGTCAGCGCGAGCGCCGAGCGTCGTCAGCGGCGCGCCCTGCTCGGTGTAGAGCTGCACGAACTGCAGTGGCTGGCCGGCGGCGTCGTAGGCGAAGATGTTCTGCACTTCGTTGCCGTCGTACCAGAGCCCGAAGCCATACGGGGAGGAGACGATCACCGGGGATGCGGCGGAGAACGACCCTGCTGTCGCCATCATCGTGAGCATCACTACCGCGATTCCGGCGACGATGTTGCTGGCCCTGGGCGCCCACCGCAACCGGTTCGGGAGCCAGCGTCCGCGCCCCCATTGAATGCTGACCACAACGACCGCGCAGAGGATCAGCTGACCGGCTATGTTGTCGGGAAAGAACCCGTAGTAGTGGGAGACGAACTTCGCGAACAGCGTGAAGACCAGCCACCCTCGCAGCACCCACCACAGTGGTCGCAGCGCGATGAAGAAGTCGAGCACGCCGGCGCCGAAGCTCGATGCGCGGATGCGGCGAGCGAGGTTCGTGCGCCAGTGGGTGACTGCCGCAGTGACGGAGGTGAATCGCGGACGACTCGAGCTGCGAGGCGGCAGCCCCGCGGAGGCGCGCAGCTCGTCGGCGTATTCGCGCGCGTCCCCGGGCTCGAACGCCCCGGCACGATCCACGGCCCCCTCGGCCAGGTCGGCTTCAAGGCCGTCGGTCAGGTCTTCGATCTGCTCGGTGGTGAGGTCGCTCAGTTGCTCCCGAACTGCGGCAGCGAAGGCCGCGACGCTCTCGCCCAGCTGAATGGTGCCGTTCACTTCTTCTCCCCCTTGGTGGTGGCGGTGGGTCGTTTCTTCGTGGCGGTGCCGAGCACCGAGGTCATGACTTGGGCGAATTCTGCCCAGGACTCGCGCTGCTGGCCGAGTGATTCGATGCCGCTCGGCGTAATCGCGTAGTACTTGCGGTGCGGCCCGTCATCAGAGGGCACGACATAGCTCGAGAGCGCGCCGGCCGCGTACAGCCGACGGAGGGTGCCGTAGACGGATGCGTCGCCCACCTCCCCGAGTCCGGCCGTGCGCAGACGGCGCACGATGTCGTAGCCGTAGCCATCCTCGTCGCGCACGACGGCGAGCACGGCGGCGTCGAGCACGCCCTTGAGAAGCTGCGTCGTGTCCACCGGCATCCTTTCCTCGTGCAGTGGGTGCGGCATCCGTTCTCGGCATCGCAGTCCAGGTGCTTCAGTTCGCACACTACCACGCATTGCGGACTAGTCGAATGCTGCGACACGCCACCGCGTGTGGCTGGTATCGTGGTACCGCCCTGGCCCCCATAGCTCAGGGGATAGAGCGTCTGCCTCCGGAGCAGAAGGCCGCAGGTTCAAATCCTGCTGGGGGCACGCGTGTGATGTCTTCAGTCATTGAGGACAGATGTCGCGAGACATCGAGGACACCTTCAACTATTCGGTGGGGGTGTTTTTCGTTTGGGGTTGGTAG
>DAOMOV010000296.1:0-2260 GCA_035444505.1 Terrimesophilobacter sp. | reverse complement strand
GGCGCGTGAACCCGCGTCGCCGCGACAAGCACCCGCACCAGGTGCGCGAACGAGCCATTCTCCGCCAGCCGCAACGTCGCTGGAACGGCACGGTACCGACTCACCGCCAGCACAGCACCCTCACCCGACACCTCACGCTCCCGCGAGAATTCTGCGACCCACGTCGACTCGTCGTCGCGCGCCGCCGAACGCACCCAGTCGAATTCGTCGAAGCTCAGCGCCGACTGGGCCGCGGTGATGAGCTCCGCGACACCCTCGCTCACCCCCTCGAGGGTGACCGACTCATCCGGGATCGGGTTCACCGGCAGCCACTGACCGAACTGGTCCAAGAACAGGTAACCGCCTGGCGCCCGCGCGCCCCCCACGTTCGAACGAGCCCAGCCGGCGACCGGATGCCGCGACCATCCCGCCCCGACCGTGGGCGTGTTCGCGGCAAGACCACCCGCATTCGCGGAGTCGAGCCACACCGAGAGCTCGTCCGGATCACCGGACTGCAGACCGGCCACGAGCCCGAAGCCGGGTCCGTTCTGAATCTCCATGGCGTCGTCGAACGACGGGGCCCGCACGATCGAGAGCAGCGGCGCACGGCGCTCGACGACGTGACGCACGCTGCCGGGCGCGACACAATCGACGAGCCCCGGCGACCAGCGACGGCCCGACTCATCGAGCGGGCGGGGTGTCACGAGCCACCTCTCCTCACCGGTGAGACTCGTCAAACACTCACGCATCGCCCCCGCCGCGGGGCGGGCGAGCGTTGCGACCTCGGTGGAGAGATCGAGGGGGCTGCCGCTGGAAAGGGAGGCTACGGCATCCGTCAGCAGACTCACGAACCGCTCGTGCTCGCCCACGACGATGACCGTGCCAACCGTGTGCGGAGCCTGACCCGCCGACCAGAACGCACTCGCGACGACGTCGGCAACGGCGCGGTCCACGTCGGCGCTCTCACTCACAATGATCGAATTGCGACCGCCAGTGGTCGAAAGCAGTCGGGCGTCAGGAAACTCACGTCGAAGGCCCTTCGCAACGTGACGGCTGCCCGAGTGCAGAACCCGCCCCACGCGCGGGTCGTCGAGAACCGCATGCACGAGGCCACCCTCCGCCGCCTCAACCACGGCGACCAGGTCGTCGGGCGCGCCACCGGCGAGCACGGTGGCGACGAGAGCCGCCACCGAGCTCCGGGTCTCCGGCGCCGGCTTCACCAGCACACCACTGCCCGCCGCGAGTGCCCCCACGAGCTGGCCAGCGGGCGACGCCACCGGAGAGGTTCGCGATGCGAGAACCAGAGTCACCGGCACCGGCTCAAACTCGGCGTTCGGCACACGCTCCAGCGACTCCGCTGCAGCCGCCGCAGCCACGGCGGCGTCGATGGCAGCCGTGACCTCCACGTCGGCTTCCCTCGCGGTGAGCCCGCTCTCCGTCATCGCCGCAACAACAAGCTCAGTGCGGGCATCCGCCAGCGACTCCGCCACCGAGCGCAGCACCGTCGCCCGAGTCGAGCCTCGCCGCCCGCACCACAACCCGGCCGCAGCTGCCACGCGACCCACCGCGGAGGCCGCATCCGCCGACACCTCCGAGACCACGGGCACTGGTGCGTCGGCACGCAGACGGTCGGCGACCTCGTCGAACCACTCCCTGCCCTCGAGCGAACCGGGATTCACGATCGCGACGCGTCGGCTCCCCAACGGGGGCACCGAAAGGTCAGGGATCGGCGCGGCATCCGCCACCGCGTGATCACCAGCAGCCATCTCATCGACGCGCCGCACCAGATAGTCCGCGGCACCCGTCTCACCAGTCGCACGCACCACAGGCATCCGCACCCGAACACCGCCGACCGACCGCTTCATCACCTCAGTGAGAGCCGACGCCACCCCCCAGCGCACCTCGTGATCGACTCTGCGCAGCACCCCACGCGCACGCGCAAGCCTCCACGCAAACGCGTGGTCGTGCGCATACTGGCTCGCCACAATGACCCGGAACCCGTCCAACCGCTCAGGGCGAAGCGCCCAGTCGAGCATGCGCCGCAGACTCGCAAACGACACGGCCGGGTCAGTGAAGGCCGGAGTCGGCCAGCGGTTCGTCGCCGCGTCGGCAACCTCATCGAGCACCCCGTCGGCGTGCGCGAACCGTACAGTGATCGGGGCCCCGCCGCGAGCGCGGTGATCGACCGCCCAGCCCGCCAAGCCCTCCAGCAGCGAGAAGGAGTGCGGGTAGTTGACCGGCAGGGTGAGAGTGACCGCCAACTGCCTGTTCTCGGGATGCT
>DAOMOV010000295.1:0-2273 GCA_035444505.1 Terrimesophilobacter sp. | reverse complement strand
AGCACCGAGGCGAGCCCGGGCGCTGAACCGCTCACTTCGAAGAAGACATCGGCGTCCATGCCGAGTTCGGCGAGACGCTCACGCAGTGTGGCCACCGGCGCGCGAAGCGTTGCGTATGCCCCTAACCGTGTGGCGAGTTCGAGCCGCTCGTCGTTGAGGTCGACGACGAGCACGCGGGCACCCACCGACACCGCCGCGAAGGTGATGAACGCCCCGATGCCGCCGACACCGATGATGACGGCATCCTGGCCGGCTCTCAGCCCGCTGCGGCGCACGGCGTGGACCGCGATCGCCATGGGCTGGGCGAGGCCCAGGGTGTCCATCGTGAGCGGGCTGTCCGAGACATCCAGCAGAATGTCAGCCGGCGAGACCACATAACCCGCGAGACCACCATCGTGCTGCAGTCCCAGGGTTGTGTAGTTGCGGCACAGGTTCGTGCGGCCCTCGCGGCACGGCTTGCAGTCACCGCACGAGACGCCCGCACCCGAAACAACGCGCGCGCCGACGGCGACGCTCGTCACCCCCTCACCCAGCGCCTCAACCGTGCCCGCGAATTCGTGACCGAGCGTCACGGGCATGACCGTGAGCACCGGGCCGCGGGTGTACTCGGTCGCGTCGCTTCCGCAGACCCCGCACGCCTCGACTCGAATCAGCACCTCGCCCGGCCCGGGGGTGGGGATGGGCCGATCCTCGATTCTCAAGTCCCCTACCGCGTGCAGCACCGCGGCGCGCATCGTCGTCACGAGAATGCTCCGTCAGTGAGCGGCAGCTGAGCGGCCGAGCGTTCGGCGACCATGTCGCCGAGGTTGTTCTTGTAGACGAGAGCGTGCTCGGGCGAGTCAATGTAGGCGTTGAGTGCCTCCGCGTCATCGACGACCGCGGCAACCGCGTAGTCCGCGCCGGGACGGATGCCGAGGGCCGGCCCGCACACGTAGGAGCGCAGCATCGGCAGCTGCTCAGCCATAGAACGCAGCGCCACCGTGAGCGCGTCGATCTCTTCGCCGGTCACGCCGTCGCGCCACCGGAACGTCGCAAGGTGAAGGATCATGGGTGTGCGCTTCTTTCCCTAATGTTCAGCAATGATTTACGCTGAACGACCATTTCGTGCTGATTATGCAGGAAAATGCCCGATTTGTACATCTCTACTGTAACCTGACGGTGACGTTGCGGGAAGGACTCAGTATGCACACCCCACGAATCGCCGTGCTCGGCGCCGGCGCCAACGGCGCCTCCATCGGAGCCGACCTCACTGCGACGGGCCAAGACGTCGTGCTCATCGAGCAGTGGCCCGCGCATGTCGAGGCAATGCGAATGAGCGGCCTCACCATCGAGTCTCCCGAAGGCGAACTGCACGTACAGCCCCGCGCGCTGCACCTGTGCGAGGTCGCCACCCTGAAACAGCCCTTCGATGTTGTGCTCCTCGTCATGAAGGCATACGACTCCTCCTGGGCAGCGCAGCTCATTGCACCCCACCTCGCCGCCGATGGGATCATCGTCGCCCTGCAGAACGGGATGACGACGCAGTCCGTCGCTGATGTCGTGGGTGCCGAACGCACCATGGGCAGCGTCATCGAAGTCTCCTCCACCATGACCGATCCGGGGCGCGTTACCCGACACACCGGGGTGCCGCAATCATGGTTCGCCGTCGGCGCGCCCGAGAACGGGCCTAGAGACCGTGTCGATGACATCGCCGCCCTGCTGCGCCACTCCGGCACGGTCGCGGAGGTCGACGATATCGTCCCGACCAAGTGGATGAAGCTCATCAGCAACAGCTCGCTGCTCGTCACCGCGGCGCTGCTCGGCCTGCCCATGCTCGACGCCCTTCACACTGAAGGGATGCGTGACGTCATGCTCCGCGCCGGTCAAGAGGCACTCGATGTCGGTCGCGCACTCGGGCATCCCGTTCTGCCCATCTTCGGACTCACCGCCGACGAGATCGCCGATGAGAGCCGAGTAGTCGAGATCATGCTCGACACGCTCTTCGCCGGTTTCGTCAAGCCGGGGGCCACCACGACCGTTCTGCAGGACTGGCGCAAGTCGCGTCGCAGCGAAGCGGGAGACCTCAACGGCCACGTCGCGACCGAGGGCGCACGGCTCGGTATCCCGACCCCCATGAACGACACCGTCACCGACCTTGCCCGCCGGGTCGAACGAGGTGAGCTCGAACCAGCCGCGAACAACCTCGCGCTCCTGACTGCCGCCCTTACTGGTTGAGGTATCACGAAGACCGACTGCCGAGACGGCAGTCGGCGCTGGCGCCGGCGGTGCTGGCG
>DAOMOV010000294.1:0-2284 GCA_035444505.1 Terrimesophilobacter sp. | reverse complement strand
CTCGACGAGCTGGAGTTGCGCCCCTCCGCCACTCTCTTCATGACGGGCACCCCGCGCACCCACGGCACGCTCGCTGAGGCGGCGGCATCCTGGTGGGACCTCGACCGCATCGCCGAACTGCATCAGGTCTTTCTCGTCGAGACGGCGCACACTCTGCCACCCCCGGGCTCGACGATCAGCGAAGCGGATGCCTTCGCCCGCTACGTGAGCGCGGTCGACGAGTGGCGCATCCTGCCCTACGTCGACCCGGGCCTGCCCGCGAGCATGCTCCCCGCCGGCTGGCCGGGCCACACCGCGGTGGCACGCTTCGACGAGATTCGCGCCCGCCTCGAGGCGCCCGCGCGCGCCTTCGTCGGCCTCTGACTACGCCAGTGCGAGCATTCCCGCCGCTGCGAGGGCGAGTACGAGCCCGAGGCCCTGCAGGATCGTGATGCGCTCCCGCAGCACGAGCGCCGCGAGGATGATGGTGCCCGCCGGGTAGAGGGCCGAGAGCACTGCCATGACCGACAGGTCGCCGATGCGCAGCCCCCACAGCAGGATCGAGTTCGCAACCGCATCGATCACACCGCACACGAGGGCGAACGCCAGGCCTGCCCGCCAGCTGCGCGCTGGAGCTTGGGGCGAAGACCATTTCTGGTCTTCGCTGCGACGCCAGCGCCGACGCCCGTCCTGGGCGTCGGGTACAGCAGACAATTGTCTAGTCGAGCTTGAGGGTTGCGCACGACCACCGGCATCCGTCGCCACAGCCTGGCCGCCGGGAAGCACAACGCCGCCGACACGAGCAGATCGCCGAACGGCCCACAGCGCGAGCACCCCAATGACGAGAAACATGAGTGCACCGTTCACCGCGCGGTTCGCGATGAGCGGCACGAGGCCCGAGTCATCGGGCGTGAGATCGATGAGAATGAGGAACAGCCCGATCATGGAGCCCGATCCGACCGCCATGAGCAGCGCCTTGGCGCTCGGGCGCACGGCCCGCTCCTCCTTCACGAGCCCCACGAGCACGACGGCGACGAGTGCGATACCGAGCGCGACGTAGCCGAGGCCGGTGAGTCGGTCGCCGCGTGCTACTCCGACGATGACGGGCACGATCGCCGACACCACCGCGGTGACAGGCGACAGGATGCTCATGGGCCCGATCGCGAGGCACGCGTACAGCAGCACGATCGCAATGGCTCCTGCCACTCCCGACAACCCGCCGAAGACAACCGCCTGCCACGACCAGACGCCACCCAACACGGGCAGGGCCACGCACAGTGCGACGAGCCCGGTCGCGGCGGCGATAGCGGTGACGCGGATGGCGCTCATCCGCTTCGCCGCGAGGCCGCCGAAGAAGTCGGCGAAGCCGAACAGCAGGGCGGAGCCGACCCCGACGATCACAGTGAGCACGAATACTGATCCTACGACCACGTCGGCACGCGCAGAGCTCCATGCAAACGTCACAATAGGCGCGGCGCTCCTTTGTAGAAACCCTCAGCGTGCCGAGCGTTTCAGGTTTCTCTTGCTTGTCGTTCACGGACTGGCCATTTCCCGACGTCCCCGGGCATGCCTAGCCTTAAGACACCACCGCTTCGAAAGGCTCGCAACACATGGTCGACACCGCTTCGCGCATGCACCTTGACGCCGAGGTCGACGAGTATCTTGACGTCGCGACGGGCGGTCGCACCGCCGTCGTCGACGTTCCCCTGCTCACCGACGTGCTTCTCGGTCGCTGGCGCGACGCGAAGCTGGCCGCGCGCGAGTACACGAAGCGCCCCGAGCTGCACAAGATTGAGGGCATGCCTTACGCCGAGCATCGGGAGCGGGTTCTCGAGCAGTTGAAGGTTCTCGCCGATCTTGGCGCGTCCAAGCGCGCGTTCCCCGAGTATGTGGGCGGCGGCAATGACCACGGCGGCAACCTCGCCGCTTTCGAGGAGCTCATCACCGCTGACCCGTCCGTCGCGATCAAGGGCGGCGTGCAGTGGGGTCTGTTCGGTGCCGCGATTCTGCACCTCGGCACTCGGCCGCACCACGAGCAGTGGCTGCCTGACGCGATGTCACTGGCGGTTCCAGGGGCGTTCGCGATGACCGAGATCGGGCACGGGTCGGATGTCGCGAGCATCGGCACGACGGCGACCTACGACGTCAAGAAAAAGGAGTTCTTCATCCACACCCCGTTCCGTGCGGCGACGAAGGAGTTCCTCGGCAACGCAGCTCTGCACGCCCAGGCGGCGGTGGTGTTCGCGCAGCTCATCACGCAGGGCGTCAACCACGGGGTGCACGCGTTCTACGTTCCGGTGCGCGG
>DAOMOV010000293.1:0-2295 GCA_035444505.1 Terrimesophilobacter sp. | reverse complement strand
GCACCCGGATGGCGCAGTGCACCCTGATGGCACAGTGCACACGGACGACGCTGCCCTGTTCTCCGCGTCGGGCGGCGAGGTCACGGTCGTGGCCGGTGACGCTCTCGGGTTCAAGGTGACGACGCCGGCCGACCTTGACCGTGCTCGCGAGGTCGCGGGGCCGCAGACGTTTGTTGGTATCGGTGTCGACGTGCACGCGTTCGCACCCGACGGGGCGGGCACACTGTGGCTCGGTGACCTGGAGTGGCCCGGTGAGGTCGCGCTTGCGGGGCACAGCGATGGTGACGTGCTCAGTCACGCGATCTGTGACGCACTGCTGTCGGCATCCGGTCTCGGTGATGTGGGTTCGGTGTTCGGCACGGGTGATCCGCGCTTTGACGGCGCGCGTGGGAGCGTCTTCATCGCGGAGACGGTGGCTCTCGTGACGGCTGCGGGGTTCTCGATCGGCAACGTGTCTGTTCAGGTGCTTGGCAACCGGCCGCGGGTCTCTGAGCGTCGCGCCGAGCTTGAGGCCCACTTGAGCGAACTCGTCGGTGCACCGGTGAGCGTGAGCGCCTCCACGACAGACGGCCTCGGTTTTGCGGGTCGCGGTGAGGGTCTCACGGCGATCGCGACGGCACTGATCGTGCGCAGGGTATGAGTCGCGCGCATCCGTGAACCCGGTCTGGGCTGGCCGGTGGAGGCGTCACACGGCGCGCTCACACGCGACGCCTCGGTACGCTTGTCGGGTGACTGTGCGTCTGTTTGATTCCCGCGCGAATGCCGTTGTCGACTTCGTTCCCCTCGTGGAGGGCGAAGTGAGCATGTACGTGTGCGGGCCGACGGTGCAGTCGAGCCCCCACATCGGTCACCTGCGGTCGGCGCTCGTCTACGACCTATGGCGTCGCTGGCTGAGCTATCGCGGCTACCGGGTGACGCTCGTGCGCAACGTCACCGACATCGACGACAAGATTCTGGCGGCGTCAGAAAACGACGAACGATGGTGGGCCCTCGCCTATCGGTTCGAGTTGGAGTTCACGGCAGGCTACGCGACGATCGGGGTGCAGCCGCCGACCTACGAGCCGCGCGCGACGGCGAGCGTCATGCAGATGCAGCAGCTCATTGCGACGCTCATCGACCGGGGGCACGCGTATGCGGCTCCGGATGGCTCGGGTGACGTGTACTTCGATACGGCGTCGTGGCCGACGTACGGCGAGTTGACGCGGCAGAAGCGCGACGACATGGAGGCCGCGGCCGATGCCGACCCGCGCGGCAAGCGCGACCCGCGCGACTTCGCCCTGTGGAAGGGTGCGAAGGAGACCGAGCCCGAGTCGGCGTCATGGCCCTCGCCGTGGGGTGCGGGCCGCCCGGGCTGGCACATCGAGTGCTCGGCGATGGCGAGCCGATACCTGGGCACCGCGTTTGACATTCATGGCGGGGGTCTTGATCTGCGCTTTCCGCACCACGAGAACGAGCTCGCACAGTCAGCGGCGGCGGGGCACGACTTCGCCTCGTACTGGCTGCACAACGGTCTCGTGAACGTGTCGGGTCAGAAGATGTCGAAGTCGCTCGGCAACTCGGTGTACGCGGTGGATTTTCTGGAGGACGCCGACCCGATCGTGGTGCGCTACTACCTGGGCTCGGCGCACTACCGCTCGACGATCGACTATCACGATGGTGCTCTCACTGAGGCGGAGGCGGCACTCGACCGGGTGCGCGTGTTTCTGACGCGCGCCGAGCGGCGGCTCGCGGGCCCGCGGTTTGCGGGCACGGGCGCACAGGTTGTTCCGGATGCCTTCGCCACCGCCATGGATGACGATCTCGCCATTCCGCAGGCGCTCGCGGTGCTGCACGACGCGGTGCGGGCGGGCAATGCCGCTCTTGACGGGGAGGACATCGAGCGGGCAGCGGACCTGCGCGGCAATGTTCTCGCGATGACTCAGGTGCTGGGCATCAATCCGCTCTCCGAGCAGTGGCGCGCGGACGCCGACGACGAGGCGGCCGAGGCGATGTCGGCACTCGTGGCGCAGTTGATCGAGCGGCGGGAGCAGGCGCGTCAGGCGCGTGATTTTGCGCAGGCCGACGGCATCCGTGATGCCTTGGCGGCGTCGGGAATCAAACTGGAGGACGGCCCGGACGGGTCGCACTGGGGTCTCGCGTGAGGGGCAGCCGATGAAGGGCACGGGCAAGTCGCGACCGGGCGGGGCGGTGCGCAAGAAGTCGCGCGGCCCCCAGGTGGGCTCGGGCGGTCAGGGTAGGCAGGCGCTCGAGGGCAAGGGGCCGACACCGAAGGCGGAGGATCGTCCGTACCACCCT
>DAOMOV010000292.1:0-2298 GCA_035444505.1 Terrimesophilobacter sp. | reverse complement strand
CATAGATCACGCGGCCCGAGACATCCATCGACAACGCCCGCGCGCGACGATTGAACTCGCGGTGCAGCGGCTCGGAGATGCGCAGCCAGTCGCCGCCGCCGTTCTCTTCAGCGTCACGGCCGATGAAGAGGTCCAGCGACACATTCATCCAGTACACGAATCGAGCGGACATCATCAGCCCCTCTACGAGATCGGGTCGAACATGAACACACGCAGCTCCTGCGAGCAGCGGCAGGATGCCGCGATCTTGCGCGCCCACTCGATCGCCTCATCGCGCGACGGCAGCTCCAGCACCGTGAAACCGCCGTTGAGCGTGCGCGTCTGCGGGTATGTCTCCTCTGTGACGGTGCCATCCGCCCCCACCATCACCGGCGGCACGGCCTCGTCAATGCCACCGCCGAACACGTAGACGCCAGCAGCCTTCGCCTCAAGGATCACCGCACGCGAATCCCTGCCCGCCGCCTCGAACTCCTCCGGCGACAACTGCATCGCCTCCGCCGGAAACGAAATCAAATACTTCATGCGTCCTCCTCGGTGAGGAGGCAATAGTCGCACGCGCAACCGCACACCGGCTAGACCCAGCGCGGCTGCACCTCAGCCGGATCGACTCGTTCCCACGGATGCGGGGCACAGGATGGGGGCTACGAGCTGATCTCGGGATCGACAATCAGGAGTTCAGGGCCCTCCCCCCGGTTTTCGGAATAGAAAGTAACGGTCATGCGTTCGTCGGTGGTGGCGGAGATGCGGACCGTGGCGCGGGGCGGTTCCGCGGTGGAGAGCCGGGTCGCGACCCAATCCAGCACGGCGTCGGGCACGGCGAACCGCGTCAGACCCGCACCCTCTCCGAGATCGTCGAGGAGCACGACATCGACGCCGCGCGTGCGGGCACCCCGCGCCGCAGCCGACACGGGGCCTGCGGCAATGCGGCGGCCGCGCAACGAGTCTCTCAGCGCACCCTCCAGCAGCATCGCCTCGCGGCGCAACTCGGCGCTCGCCTCCCCCGCAGTGATCCGCAGCAGTGTCGGGGTGACGAGGCCACGGATCCTCTTGGCCTCCACCTGTCGCTGGCGCGTGGCCGCATCGCGGAGCCGGATCGCCGCGAGCCTGGCCCGTTCCTCCTCCCGCAGTACCGCCACCGCCCGTCGGCTGCGATCCAACAGCACGGCGAACACCTGGATCGCGATCAGCGCCCCGGCCTGCCGCAGGATGAGCGTTGTCCACTCCCCGACGGGCACCCCGGTCATGGCCCCGTGAAGGGCAAGAATCAGGTAGCCGACGAGCGCACCAGCCCACCCCGCACCCGCTCGGCGACGCAGAATCACGGCGGCGCAGATGATCGTTGACCCCCGGATGTACCAGGGCGCGTACCCCTCACCGCGGCCGTCGGCGGCATCCCAGATCGTGGTGAGCTGCACGAGCGTGACCGCGACGACCGCACCCCACGCCCAATGCCTAGGGAGCCGGTAGCCGTCTGGTTCCGCGGCCGGCAGCAGCGCAGCACCGGCGGCCACCAGCAGCAACGCAGCCGCGGCAAGAGCGGCCACGCTCACGCCGAGCTGCCAGAACTGCAACACGGCAAGCGTGACGGTGATCGTCGCGACCAGGGCCCAGATCGCCCTGCCGTGACCCGGTGGCGGGCCGAAGAGCGTGGTGTCTGCCCGCTCCTCGAGCAGATTCCGAACCGCCGTCTGCCTGTTCATGCGCGCCAACTCACGCTGACCGTCGTGCCCGACCCGACCATCGAACGAACCGCCGCATCGCCGCCAGGCAGAGCACGCATGCGTGCCACAATGCTGCGCGCGATTCCGAGCCTGTGGGGTGGCACACGGCTGGTGTCGAAGCCGTCGCCGTCATCCTCAACCGTCACCTCGACCGCATCCGGGGTGCTGCGCATTCGAAGGGTGCGGGAGACGTCGCGGCCTGCGGGGGCGTGCAGGATGCTGTTGCGCAGAGCCTCACCGCACGCCTCCGTGATGGCCAGGGCCACCTCCTCGGGAATCTTCGGGGCACCCACGGCCGTAACTCGCACCTCTGTGGTGGGTGCGAGGGCGGTGACGAGCGCACGCAGCCGATCCTGCAACTCGTCGGCACCGACGATGGTCTGGGCGTCGTCGGACGGGCGAACAAGTGCCGCGAGTCGATCCAGCGCCGCGGCAGCCATCGTCGCCGAATCCACCCGAGCAGTTGCCAGCCCGAGGCTCGCGGCGCGCAGGGTTCCGAGCACATCGTCATGCACGACTCGCTCGATACGGGCGCGCTCGGTCGCGATCGCAGCGTGTTCCGCATCCTGGCTGATCG
>DAOMOV010000291.1:0-2322 GCA_035444505.1 Terrimesophilobacter sp. | reverse complement strand
CGGATATCACCTACGGCACGAACAACGAGTTCGGCTTCGACTACCTGCGCGACAACATGGCGTGGCAGGCGAGCGACATGGTGCAGCGTGGCCACAACTTCGCGATTGTGGATGAGGTGGACTCGATTCTCATCGATGAGGCGCGCACGCCATTGATCATCTCGGGGCCGTCGTCGGGCGAGGCGAACCGGTGGTTCGCGGAGTTCGCGCAGATCGCGAAGCGTCTGCAGGCCGGCACCGACTACGAGGTGGACGAGAAGAAGCGCACGGTGGGTGTGCTCGAACCCGGTATCGACAAGGTCGAGGACTACCTGGGCATCGATAACCTGTACGAGTCGGCCAACACGCCGCTGATCTCGTTCCTCAATAACGCGATCAAGGCATCCGCCCTGTTCAAGCGTGACAAGGACTACGTCGTGATGAACGGCGAGGTGCTCATTGTGGATGAGCACACGGGCCGCATCCTCGTGGGTCGCCGCTACAACGAGGGCATTCACCAGGCGATTGAGGCGAAGGAGGGTGTCGCGGTCAAGGCGGAGAACCAGACGCTGGCGACGGTGACGCTGCAGAACTACTTCCGCCTGTACTACAAGCTCTCGGGTATGACGGGTACGGCGGAGACCGAGGCCGCCGAGTTCATGAGCACCTACAAGCTGGGTGTGGTGCCGATTCCGACGAACAAGCCGATGATCCGCATCGACCAGCCCGATTTGGTGTACAAGAACGAGCAGGCGAAGTTCGGCCAGGTCGTTGAGGACATCGTCGGTCGGCACCAGAAGGGCCAGCCGGTGCTCGTGGGTACGACGAGTGTGGAGAAGAGCGAGTACCTGTCGAAGCTGCTCGCGAAGCGCGGGGTGCGGCACGAGGTGCTGAACGCGAAGAACCACGCGCGTGAGGCGGCGATTGTGGCGCAGGCGGGTCGCCTGGGTTCGGTGACGGTGGCGACGAACATGGCGGGTCGCGGTACCGACATCATGTTGGGCGGCAACGCGGAGTTCTTGGCGGTGGCGGAGCTGAACGCGAAGGGTCTCAGCCCGGTGGATACTCCGGAGGAGTACGAGGCCGAGTGGAATGGCGTCTTCGAGCGGGTGAAGTTCGAGGTGGAGGTTGAGGCGCGCAAGGTCATCGAGGTGGGTGGCCTGTATGTGCTGGGCACGGAGCGGCACGAGTCGCGTCGTATCGACAACCAGTTGCGTGGTCGTTCGGGTCGTCAGGGTGACCCGGGTGAGAGCCGTTTCTACCTGTCGTTGACTGATGACCTGATGCGGTTGTTCAATTCGCAGGCGGCGGAGTCGCTGATGGGGCGCAGTGGTGTGCCGGATGATCTGGCGATCGAGTCGAAGGTGGTGAGCCGGGCGATTCGCAGTGCGCAGTCGCAGGTGGAGGCGCGCAACGCGGAGATCCGCAAGAACGTTCTGAAGTATGACGATGTGTTGAACCGTCAGCGTGAGGCGATCTACGGTGACCGCCGCCGCATCCTTGAGGGCGATGACCTGCAGGCTCGAGTGCAGTCGTTCATTGAGTCGGTGGTGTCGGAGATCATCGATGAGCACACGGCGGTGGGTCACGCGGATGACTGGGACCTCGACGCGCTGTGGACGGAGCTGCGCACGATCTACCCGGTGGGGGTGACGATCGATGAGGTGCTGTCTGAGGCTGGTTCGCGGGGGCGCGTTTCGAGTGACTTCCTGACGACGGAGCTTCTGTCGGATGCGCGGGTCGCGTACGAGCGTCGCGAGCGGCAGCTGGGTGAGCCGGCGATGCGGGAGCTGGAGCGCCGCGTGGTGCTCAGCGTGGTGGACCGCCGCTGGCGTGACCACCTGTACGAGATGGACTACCTGAAGGACGGTATCGGTCTGCGTGCGATGGCGCAGCGTGACCCGCTCGTGGAGTACCAGCGTGAGGGTTTCGGTCTGTTCCAGTCGATGATGGGGCAGATTCGCGAGGAGTCGGTGGGCTTCCTGTTCAACCTCGAGGTCGAGGTGTCGGGCGGCGAGGGTCGCGCGTCGGTGGCGGCGAAGGGGCTGGGTGCTCCGCAGACGCCGCAGGCGGCGTTGAGCTACTCGGCGCCCGGTGCGGACGGTGGCGTGGAGGTGCGCAACCAGCGTGGTCAGTTGGAGCAGGCGGCGACGGCGAAGGCGCAGGCGGCCCAGCAGCAGGTGAGTGCGACGTTCATGGGGCAGAACCAGGCAGCGCAGAATCAGGCCGCGCAGAACCAGGCGCAGCAACAGGCGCAGCAGGGCCAGCGCGGTGCCTTCGGTCAGCGGCAGGGCCCCCCGGCGGGGCCGGCGGCACCCGCACAGAACCGGGCGCAGCGGCGGG
>DAOMOV010000290.1:0-2326 GCA_035444505.1 Terrimesophilobacter sp. | reverse complement strand
GCCGACCCTCGTGGGGCACTCCATGGGCACCCAGGTCGTCGTCGAGGCGGTAGCGCGCCATCCGGAACTCAGCGACACCATCGTGCTCATCGCACCCACCGTCAACGCCGGCGAACGCCGGGCGCACACGCAGATGCTCCGGATGCTGCAGGACCTCGCCGGGGAGAGCCTCCGCGTGCTCGTGGTCGGTGCTATGCAGTACCTCAAGACCGGGCCGCTGTGGTTCCTGCGCAAACTGCGCATCATGCTCGACCACGACGTCGAACACACCTACCCGCGGGTGCGGGCGCGCACCCTCGTGCTGCGCGGTGCCCACGACCGGGTCTGCCCACGCGACTGGGTGCGGCTGGTGGCCTCGCTCGTCCCCGACGCGATCATGGAAGAGATCCCCGACCGCGGACACGAGGCGATGATCTCCACACCCGAACCGGCCGCCACCATGATCGTGGAGCACGCCCTCACACGGCGGTGAGTGACGCGGTGAGCAGCGTGAAACGGTGCGGAACCGGAGCGCACTAACGTTGGAGCATGCTCCGTCGCCTCGCCGCCCGCGTCTTCTGGGCGCTGAGCGGCTGGAAGTTGGTCACCGAGCCAGCGCCCGATCGACCGACGGTGCTGGTGGGGGCGCCGCACACGTCGAACTGGGACTTCGTGTTCATGCTGGCGATCGCGTGGCGTCTGAGCATGAACATCCGGTGGTTGGGCAAGAAGAGCCTGTTCCGAGGGTGGCGCGGGCCGATCATGCGCGCGTGGGGCGGCATCCCGGTGGATCGCGACGACCCGGGCCGTGTCGTCGACGAGGTCGTGGGTCGCATCCGCGCCGGTGATGTGTTCGGTCTCGTGGTGACGCCCGACGGAACGCGCCGGGGGCACACCCACTGGAAGTCGGGTTTCTACCGCATCGCCCGGGAAGCGCGGATGCCGGTCACGCTCGGTTTCGTGGACCGCACCACCAAGACCTCGGGCCTCGGCCCCACCTTCGAACTGTCGGGCGACGTCGGAAGGACATGGATCGCATCCGCGCCTTCTACGCCGACAAGGCCGGGGTTCGCCCCGAGTTTCGGGTGGAGCCGCGGCTGCGAGAGGAGGGCACTTTCGGCTCCACGGGGTGAAGGCGCGGTTGAGTCCGCACTGCCCGACCGGGCCGAAACGAGGCTAGGGTTCCATCACGTCGCGGATGAGCTGCGCGTCGGCGTTGAGCAGTGACCGCTCACGCTCAGGAGCGTGGTGAGTGAGACTCGTCCAGCCGTCGCCGGGGTAGCGCGGGATTCAGATGCAGGTGGAAGTGGAACACCGACTGGAACGCGGCCTCGCCATCGCACACGAGCATGTTGATGCCCTCGGGCTGCAACCCCGAGCGGCGCAGCGCCCGAGCCAATTCGTGACCCACCGACCACACCTGCGCGCTCGTGACTGCATCGAGGTCTTCGAAGCCTGCCGCATGCATCCGCGGCACCACGAGAAGGTGACCCCGGGTGACGGGGTACCGGTCCATGAAAGCCACCACGGTGTCGTCTTCGTGGACGACGCTCGCCTCGTGCCGACCTGCGACGATGGCACAGAAGATGCACGGCTCCTCTGTCGGGATCTTGCTCATCGCCATACCCCAAAGCTAGCCTGTGTCCCGCCGGCTACGGTCGACATCGTCGGCGGGATCGTCGAGAAGACACGGCCGGGCTCGATCATCCTGCTCCACCCCTGGTTCGGTCGTGACGCGTCGCGGGAGGCGATCGGGCAGGTCATCGACCGGCTGCACGCGGACGGGTACCGTTTCGTCACCGTCACCGAGCTGATCGAACGCTACCGAAACTGACCCAGCCACCGGGGGGTTGACGACACGTAGCGCTCGTACTCGGCCCCGAACCGTTCACGCAGCACCGACTCCTCGCCGGGGACCTGAAATCGGTCGATCGCGAGCGCGAAGAGCGCGGCCGGGATGAGCGCCCACGGCGACCGGCGCCAGATCGCGTGAGCGGTAAGCATCCCCGCCAAACCGAGGTACATGGGGTTGCGTGTGACACGGTTGGGGCCGGATGTCACGAGATAGGTCGCGCCCGGAGTCGCCGGGTTGATCGTCGTTCGGTGACTCAGAAAACGCGCGAGCGAACCGAGTCCGAGCCACGTCGACCCCGCACCCATGGCGGCTGCCCCAAGGAACGATCCAATCGTCGCAGGTCGCTTTCTCGATAGCGTGAGCTGCAGCGCGAAGGCCGCGGCGGCCAGCACTGGTGGGGGAAGGTGAGTCGACATGTTCGCCCAGCCTATTCCGGGGAAGTCGCACAGATAGGCCTTGATCGTGTTGGGTCACGCGACATCACCGACGCCG
>DAOMOV010000289.1:0-2338 GCA_035444505.1 Terrimesophilobacter sp. | reverse complement strand
GCCGCATCCGGAATCGAATTCAACGTCACCGTGCCGCAGGGCTCCCTCTGGGTCATGGGCGACAACCGGTACGACTCCGCCGACTCCCGCCTCAACCGCGACAAACCCGGCAACGGGTTCGTGCCCATCGACAACGTCGTCGGCAAAGCATTCGTCATCAGCTGGCCCATCAATCACTGGGGTGTGCTCGACAACTACCCCACCGTGTTCGCCGGGGTCGAAGACCGCTCCGACGCGGTTGATGACGAGAAGACAGCACCCTAGTGCCCACCGACCCCACCCTCGACGTCGAGCGCGACCTGCTCGCGGGCGGCGCGCGGTGGGTCATCGGATGCGACGAAGTGGGGCGCGGGGCCATCGCCGGCCCCGTCGCGGTCGGGGTGTGCGCCATCGACCAGTCCCACACCCTCGTGCCGGCGGGGCTGCGGGACTCGAAACTGCTCAGCGAACGCGTCCGCACCGCAATGGCACCCGCCGCCGCGCAGTGGTCACACTCCACCGCGGTGGGGCTCACGGGGGCCGACGAGATCGACCGCACCGGCATCATCGCGGCACTCGGTGCCGCGGGTGTCCGTGCCCTTGCGACGCTCTTCGAATCCGGTGTCGACCCGCGTGATGCCGTCATCCTGCTCGACGGAACCCACGACTGGCTGAGCCCAGTGCTGCGCACGCCACTGCGCGTCGTGGTGCGCGCAAAAGCCGACCGTGACTGCGCATCGGTTGCCGCGGCATCCGTCATCGCGAAAGTGCATCGTGACACCCTCATGATCGCCGCCCACACCGAACACCCCGAGTACGGGTGGGCCAGCAACAAGGGCTACGGCGCGGCCGCACACCTTGACGCCATCGACCGGCTCGGTCCCGCCTCCCTGCACCGCCGCAGCTGGCTGCGGCCGCGGCTCCCGATGCCCTCGGCGGAGTTCAGCGTGAACGCCTAGGATTGGGTGGCAATGGACGACGACGATTTCGAAGACTACGACCGCGAGGTCGAGCTTGCCCTCTTTCGCGAGTACCGAGATGTGGTGTCGCAGTTCCGCTACGTCGTGGAGACGGAGCGACGCTTCTACCTCGCCAACGAGGTCGACCTCAAACGTGTTGACGCCGAGAACGACTTCTACTTCGAACTCACCATGAGCGACGTATGGGTCTGGGATGTCTATCGTTCCGACCGCTTCGTCAAGAGCGTGCGTGTGCTCACCTTCAAAGACGTCAACGTCGAGGAGCTCGGCGCGAAGGAGTTCGAGCTTCCCAAGGAGCTCGCTCTCGACGAGTAGGACCCTGCCGATAGATTGGTGTCACACCGATCCAAGGGAGGGCGGCCTTGCACAGCACCGTTTTTGAGCGCTCCGCGCCCGACCCGAGGCTCGTTGATGCGTCGCTGGAGGGCTCGAGGCTCGCCACCTTCTGGCTTGATGGTGCGGATGCCCCGCAGCACCCCTCATTCTCGGGCACGGCCACGTACGACCTCGCCGTTGTCGGGGGCGGTTACACGGGCCTGTGGACGGCGCTCATGGCCAAGCAGCGCAACCCGGATGCCCGTGTCGCCCTGCTGGAGGGCAAGACCGTCGGCTGGGCCGCGTCGGGCCGCAACGGGGGTTTCTGCGAGGCGAGTCTCACGCACGGTGAGGTCAATGGTCGGTCCCGGTTTCCGAAGGAGTACGACCGGCTCGAAGAGCTGGGCCTTGAGAACCTCGACGAGATCGAGCAGACGGTGCGCGAGTTGAAGCTCGACTGCGACTTCGAGCGCACCGGGGCGATCGCGGTCGCCGTGGAGGAGCACCAGGTCGCCGAACTCGAGGCCGATCGTGACGCGCCCGACGTGGAGTTCTTCGACGGCCCCGCGATGAGGGCCGAGATCGCCTCATCCACTTACCTCGCCGGACTGTGGTCGACGCGGGATACCGCGATGGTGCACCCCGGAAAGCTCGCACTCGAGCTCGCCCGCGCCTGCCGCGAGGCGGGCGTGGATATTTTCGAGCACTCCGTTGTCAAGAAGCTCACCGCCGAGTCGGGGGAACTCGTGCTCAGCCTCGCCGGGGGGCGTGTTCGGGCGGGCCGGGTCGCGCTCGCCACGAATGCGTTCCCCTCGCTGCTCAAGCGCTACCGCCTGCACACGGTTCCCGTGTACGACTACGTGCTCATGACGGAGCCGCTCAGCGATGCGCAGCTCGACTCGATCGGGTGGAAGCGTCGCCAGGGCGTCGCCGACATGGCGAACCAGTTCCACTACTACCGTTTGACCGCGGACAACCGCATTCTGTTCGGCGGCTACGACGCGATCTACCACTTCGGCGGCCGCATCCGCTCTGCCTATGAGGATCGGCCCGCGAGTCACCGG
>DAOMOV010000288.1:1173-2358 GCA_035444505.1 Terrimesophilobacter sp. | reverse complement strand
GCGAATACTTTCCCTGCTCGATCGCGATGATCGTCTGCCGCGTCACACCCACCCGCTCCGCCAGCTCGGCCTGCGTCAACTCGCCGTGCACAAAACGCAGACGCCGGATATCGTTGGTCACCCTCGTCGCGCGCACCATCACCGTGCACTCCACCGGTACGCAGATACCTTCGCAATCGACGACACCACGCCCGCCACCACGAAACCCAAGAAGAGGGTGTTCGCGATCCAGAACCAGTGCCACTCCGCCAACGCCATCAGCAGCGCCGCCACACCACCCAGCACGATGAAGCTGCTGCCCACACGCTCCCCCATCCGCTCGATCTGGCGGTCACGCTCATCCACAAGCGCCACGCCCCTGCCCAGCGCCATCCCCAAGGCGATCCCCATCACGATGCCCAGCACAATGTTCGCCAGGATCACCGCCCCGATCGTGATCAGCATCGGCCACTGGTAATCGGCCTCGTGAAGCGGACCCTCGCCAGCGTTGATCAACACAACCGTCGCGTAGATCGCATACGCCGGAACTGTTGTCACCAGCATGATCCACGCCGTCCGCTCGTACTCCGTCATTGCCCCTCCTTGGTAAAGTTTCTTTGACATGGATGACTGTAAAGAACCCTGTACCTTATGTCAAGTTTTTTAGACATATGGCTTGACTCGTCTAAGGAGGCCCGTGCAGACCTACGACATCAAGAAGATCCACCGCGACCTCTACGTACCCAAGGCCGGCCGGATCGAGCTCGTCGACGTGCCCGAGTTCGGCTACCTCTGCGTCGACGGCGAGGGCGACCCCAACACATCCGACGATTACCGCGCGGCCGTCGAGGCCCTTTACACCGTCTCCTACGCCATCCGCTTCGCCGCCAAACACGAACTCGACCGCGTGCACGTCGTCGCACCCCTCGAAGGACTCTGGTCAGCCCACGACCACACCGTCTTCACCGACCGCGCCAAAGACCAGTGGCAGTGGACCATGATGATCCACCAGCCCGACCACATCACCGCAGAGATGGTGGATGCCGCGCTCACCGCCACCGCGAAGAAGAAGCCCAACCCCGCACTCGACCTCGTGCGCCTCGAACGCCGCGCCGAGGGACTCAGCGTGCAGGCACTCCACGTCGGGTCGTACGACGACGAGGCACCCCTCATCGCGCGGATGCACGCCCACGCCGCCGAGCACGG
>DAOMOV010000288.1:0-1163 GCA_035444505.1 Terrimesophilobacter sp. | reverse complement strand
CTACGCCTTGCGCGGCAAACACCACGAGATCTACCTCAGCGACCCCCGCAAAGTCGAGCCCGCCAAGCTCAAGACGGTGCTGCGGCAGCCGGTCGAATCTACCGGCTAATCACGTCAGCGTCAGCCGCCCGCTGATAGCCCGACAGACACAAGAAGAACCGCTCAAACCCATCCTCAAAGTACTCAGTCCTCCACGCTCCTCAACGGGGCTCACCAACCATCCGAAATTGATAGCACGGATGCGCGAACCCGCCCCAAAACCATCCACAGGCGAGCGACAATACGCGCTTCCCCTCATCGGACAGGGGAGATAGCGGCGCCGGATCGAAACCGCCGCTTCAATCAGTCGTTCGGCCGAGTAGAGACTCCCACAAGCTGTTTTCCGCCGACGCCTCCCACTCATCCCATGCCTCCGCATAGGAATCACGCACTCCGATGCCCCGAGTCATGACTCGACCTTCTCTGTCGGTACCGCGAAGAGCGCCTCCAGCAGCGAGCCCACCCACGCGATCAGGGCCGCATCATCCGCGGCATCCGGCATCGGCACGAGCACCGTGCGCGATGCCGCCACATAGCGCGAGCCCGGGTACATGCGCTGCAGTCGCACCTGCCGCGAATCCGGCAGCTCCGCGCCGACGACGCGCAGCTTGCCCGCCGCCGACACCACGTCCGACAGGCCCGCCTTCTGTGCCGCACGCCGCAGGCGCGACACCGCCACGAGGTTCAGCACCTGCGCGGGCGGTTGACCGTATCGGTCGGTCAGCTCCTCGAGCACCGCGTCGAGCGCCTCCTCCGCCGCGGCCGGGCCGCTCGCCGCCGACAGCTTCTGGTACGCTTCCAGCCGCAGCCGCTCGCTCTCCACATACTCCTCGGGGATGTGCGCATCCACCGGCAGCTCCAGCCGCAGCTCCGTCTGCCCCTCCGCCACCTCACCCCGAAACTCATCGACCGCCTCGCCGATCATCCGCAGGTACAGATCGAAGCCGACGCCCGCGATGTGCCCCGACTGCTCCCCGCCCAGCAGGTTGCCGGCGCCGCGGATCTCCAGATCCTTCAGCGCGATCTGCATCCCACCGCCCAGCTCATTGTTCGCCGCGATCGTCGCCAAGCGGTCGTGCGCGGTCTCGGTGAGCGGCTTCAGGTCGTCGTACAAGAAGTACGCG
>DAOMOV010000287.1:0-2391 GCA_035444505.1 Terrimesophilobacter sp. | reverse complement strand
CAAACTCGGCCGTGAGCGACTCGGTGCGGTCCGCGATCTGGGCCGTGCCCCACGACGGCACACTCGCGAGTTCTCGTGTCAACGACACGCCGCTCCTCGGATACAGCTCGCTCGCCTTCACCGTGAACCCCGCGTCAACGGCGCGCAGCGCCAGCTCATCCTCCAGAAGCGTCAGGTTGCCCAGCGACGGCGCGAGGGCACGGAAGCTGTTCTGCTCATCATCACTCAGCTCAGCCCACGTGCGACCATCACCGAGCTCCCACGCGTCGCCCGGCGCAAGCGGTGCCACGTGCTCAACGTCATACTCACCGAGCCCATCCGTGACGCCGGCGAGCCTCCCGAGCACATACCGTGCGTGGGGGAGCGCCCCGAACTTCAACGACACCCTCGTGCGCTCATCCGAGGGCGTGATGCGTGCGATCGCACGCTGCAACTCGGTCGGCCCTTCCGCACGCGCGCGACACAAGCGCGCCGTGATCCGATCCACCGGCAGCCCCACGACCGTGCGCCGCAGCAGCAGCGCCTGCACCTGCTCCAGCTCGGCGATGAGTTCTGCCTTCGTGACCGCACCGCGCTCGTGATCACGGCGCGCCGACATCACGAGCGGGTAGGCGACCCGACCGAACGTGTTCACGAACTCAAGCTGACGGCGGATGTCGACATCCGCTTCAAGGCTCGGCTCCAGCAGCAGCCGGTACCCCTCCGAGAACTCGAGCCACTCGGCCGCGTGTGCGCGCAGCGCGTCATGGTCGAGTCGCGGGAACCGGTGCCGGAAGGCGTCATACACGCTGCGGTCACCCTCGACATCGAGTTCGAGCCCGATCGTCGCAATGAGGTAGTGGCGCCAGAACGCCCCGATCGCCTCGCCCGTGTTCGCCTCGAGGGGCTCCCAGAACTCCGATTCGATGGCCTGCTGCTGCGCGTGCGTCAACCCCATGAGCACGTAGTTGTGGATGAGCTCGTGATCCTTGAGCGGTGCCCCCGTCGAGTTGAGGCTCTCGAACGTCTGCTGAGCGTTCGCCCCCTCACCGAGACTGATCGACACGTGCTCCAGCCGGCGCAGGCCCCGCCAGATGTCCGCCACTTCGGCTGCGGCGACCTGGCTGCGGAAGAACGCATAGTTGTTGTCGAACCGCGAATCCCGCGTCTCCACCTCAGCGCCCCTCACACCGAGCACAACGCTCTCGAAGACATCCGCCCAACCCCGGTGCGGGCGCAACGTCGTTCGTGCACCCCCGACGCTGTCGCGAACCACCACGGAGCGCAGCTCCACCGCCAACGCCGGGTCGGAGTCCGCCACCGTGTGCTGCATTGCGGCGATGAGCAGCATGAGAGTCGTGATGCGCTGCTGACCATCGATGAGCACCAGCTCGTGACCGTCACCGGTCACACTCCGGGTCGACAGGATCGAGCCGATGAAGTGGGTGTGACCCTCACCACCCGACGCAACCGAGCGGATGTCGGCAAGCAGCTGCTCGCATCCGTCAATGTCCCAGCGGTACTGCCTCTGGTACACGGGAACCACAATCGTCGACCCCGAGGAGAGCCACTGAATCGTGTTCACCGCTGTCGCGTCAACGTTCGTGGCGGTACCCATATCCCTCACAGTCTAAGCCGGTCACGCTGTTAGGCTTGCCTAAGTTGGGCCTGTAAAAACTTCGCTGGCCCCCTACGAAAGGCAACTCTTAATGGGTTACATCAAGTCTGCCGCTCTCGACGAGACCGGCTACGTCGTACTCGATATGTACAACAAGGAGATCGATCCGAAGGAATGGCTCGATCTCGAATGGGTCGACTGGAAATCCTCCGGTGACACGCGCTTCGCCCCGCTCGCCAGCGCCAAGGGAGAGGTCGAGGTCAACGGGTTCTGGAACCACCAGCCGCCTCGCACCGACAAGGACGGCGTCTGGATCGACTCGCAGACCGCCATCGCCCCGACACTGACCGCTCGTGCCAAGGAGCCCGGCGCCAACGTGGGCCGCTGCCGTGTCATCGAACTGCAGCCCAACACCTACGCCGACTGCCTCTACAACCTCCACCAGGACGACAACAACCGCCTCAACCCCGACGGAACCGGCTGGGTCGTGCGCGGCTTCTTCAACCTCACCGACGACAAGAACTCCTACTTCGTGCTGCGCGACAACCAGACCGACCCGAGCGTCGAGTACCGCATCGCCCTGCCTGCGGGAGCTCAACTCATCGTCGACACGCAGCGCCTGTGGCACGCCACCACTCACCCCGGCGACGCGCCCCGGTACTGCCTCATCACCTCGTGGGAATCCGGCCCCGAGCTCGACGCGTACATCGCCAAGTACAACGGAGTGTCCCGCGTGCCGAACGTCGAGGTTCCCCAGGACGTGCTCGACGCCGGCCAGGCCGAGCAGGCTCGCC
>DAOMOV010000286.1:1592-2396 GCA_035444505.1 Terrimesophilobacter sp. | reverse complement strand
ACGCGCCATCGCCCACGAGAACGCCGCCCTCCTTCTCGCGCAGCTTCAGCGGCGCCAGGTGGCGCAGCTCCGGTCGAAAGCCCGTGGCCCAGATGATCGCGTCGGCCTCCACGAACGTGCCATCGGCGAATCGCACTCCGTGCGGCTCGACGCGTTCGAACATCTCCCGCTCCCGCAGCACCCCGCGCTCGAGGGCCGCCTGAATCTTGCGCGTGCGCGGCACCCCCGTGCCGCTCACAATGCTCGGCAGGGCGCGCCCCTGGCGGGCGGCCTCATCCTGAGCGGCGACCGCCCTGCGGCCGTCCTCGAGGTTGAGCTCGCCCTGCTCCTGGAACTCGACCGGTCGGCGAACAACCCACGTGATGCGCGAGGCGACCTCCTCGAGCTCCATCACGAAGCCGATCGCCGACGTGCCGCCCCCGACGACGACAACCGACCTGTCACGGAAGTCCTCGGCATCCTCATACTGGGTCGTGTGCACGTGCCGGCCCTGAAAACTGTCGTTGCCCGGGTACCAGGGAATGAACGGAGAGCCCCACGTGCCCGTGGCGTTGACGACGACATCCGTCACGAGTTCCGCGGCGCCGCCCGCAACGCCCTCCCCCGACACCGCGACGACGAGCTCCGTGCCGCGGTTGAACACGCTCACCGCGTCGACGGGCCGCTGCACGCGAAAACCGTAGTGCTCCTCGTACTGCCGGTAGTAGTCGGCGACGACCTCCTTCGCGGGGGACTTGCGGTCGGCATCCTCGAAGCTCAGCCCGAACGCGTCCATGCCGGGAAGGTCGTTGATGCGGTGGGCGG
>DAOMOV010000286.1:0-1581 GCA_035444505.1 Terrimesophilobacter sp. | reverse complement strand
ATGCGCAGGGCCTCCCAGCGGTGCTGCCACGCGCCACCCGTGCCGGCGTTGCGGTCGACGACGATGAAGTCGCTCCCGGGCTCGAGCCCAAGCCGCTTCAGGTAGTAGGCCACCGAGAGCCCGGCCTGCCCGGACCCGATGACCACCACCTGGGTGCGCGTCGAATCAAGGGCCATCCCGTTAGGGTACCGGGCGCCACTCGGGCGGTACATGCGGCCTCTCATGCTAAAGTTGACACTCAGTTTCGCAATCCTTTGACCTAGTGGAATCCTGGGCGCTGTTGGCGTGCGCTCGGGCTTGAATCGTGAGGGGGTGACCCAATGGGACGTGGTCGCCAGAAGGCCAAGCACACGAAGGTTGCCCGGGAGCTCAAGTACTTCAGCCCCGACACCAACTACGACGCGCTCGAGCGTGAACTCACGCAGGCCGAGAAGAACGAGGCCGCCGCCGCCGCGGCGGAGCAGTGGCCGGAGTACGCCGGCTCCGACGAGTTCGAGACCGAGAGCCGCGCCTAGGAACGCTGCTCGCTCCGCTCGTCGCTAGTGGCGGTACGCGCCAGTCAGACGCACGGCGCCGCCGTCGACGCCTTTTGCACCCTGCTCGAAGCCGGCGAGGTCGCGCGCGGTGAGCGAGACCGTGCCCGCAGGCCAGGTGTTGATTCCGGATGCGGCGAACGCGGCCGCGACATCGGCAGCGGCATCCTGAGCCACGACCGCGAACATGCCGATGCCGAGGTTCCAGGTCGACTCGACGCTCTCGAGCGTGCCACCCGACATGCCGAGCAGCGCCCGGAAGACATCGGGGGGCGACCAGCTCGAACGCTCCACCTCGACCCACGCCCCGACCGGCAGCACGCGGGCGAGGTTCGCGGCGATGCCGCCACCGGTGACGTGAGAGAGAGCATGCATGGCCCCGGGATGCGCGGCGAGCGCGTCGAGCACGGCGCGCGTGTACAGCCGGGTCGGCTCGAGCAGCACCTCGCCGACGATTCCGCCGAGCTCGACCGAGTGCTCGCCGAAGCCGATGCCCCGCTCGGCGAGGATGTGCCGCACGAGAGAGAAGCCGTTCGAGTGCAGGCCGCTGGAGGCGAGTGCGAGCACGACGTCACCGCCAGCGACGCGGTCAGGACCCAGCACATCAGCGGCCTCCACCACGCCGACCGCGGCACCCGCGACGTCATAGTCGTCGGGGCCGAGCAGGCCGGGATGCTCAGCGGTCTCCCCACCGACGAGGGCGGTGCCCGTCGCCCTGCAGGCGCGAGCGATGCCGTCGACGATCGCGGCGATGCGCGAGGGCACCACGCGCCCGCACGCGATGTAGTCGGTCATGAACAGGGGCGTGGCGCCCACGACGACAATGTCGTCGACGACCGTGCTTGTCGATGGCCTGCGCGATCGCCACTTTCGTGCCGACCCCATCCGTCGACGACGCCAACAGGGGTCGCGTGTAGCCGAGCAGCGCCGACACATCGAAGAGGCCCGCGAAGCCCCCGACACCGCCCAGCACCTCGGGGCCGTGCGTCGCCGCAACCGACGCTTTCATGAGCTCGACGGCCAGGTCGCCCGCCGCGGTATCGACCCC
>DAOMOV010000285.1:2225-2434 GCA_035444505.1 Terrimesophilobacter sp. | reverse complement strand
CGAAGTGCAGGAGACCCTCCCGGCAGAGATCGCGGGCGACATCACCGTGTTCCCCACCCCCGTGACGCTGCAGAGCGCGAAGACCTTCCGCCATCTCTCCCAGGCCGAAGAGCAGAAGCTCATGGCGCAGTACCAGACGGTGCTGCTCGCCGCGGGCGGCTAGGCGTACTCGGCTAGAAGGCGATCCGCACGGCACCCACCGGTTCCCC
>DAOMOV010000285.1:0-2215 GCA_035444505.1 Terrimesophilobacter sp. | reverse complement strand
ATGCGCTCAGTGGTGAGCGCGGTCACGCGCTCGGCGTCGGCCCTGCTGATGGCGTCGACGCGCGAAAGCAGCTCGAGCGCGACCGCGTAGGTCACGCGTGCGCTGCCGTCGAGAACTTTGACCGCGACCGACGTACCATCGTCTGCGGCGGCAACGAGCACACCATCGGCGCCCATCTTCGTCACCAGCCGCAGCTGCTCGATGACGACCGTGTTGGGGTGGCCAGGGCCGGCGATGCCCCACGGGTGCTCACGGATCGCCGAGACCAGTTGCGCCTCC
Source organism: Terrimesophilobacter sp. (assembly GCA_035444505.1). GTDB lineage: Bacteria > Actinomycetota > Actinomycetes > Actinomycetales > Microbacteriaceae > Terrimesophilobacter. The sequence goes on along the minus strand of DAOMOV010000285.1, from coordinate 1,936 downwards.
GGGCCCGCCAGACTGTCGGCGGCCTCGCGGGCGATTCGGCCCACCCCGCGAGCGAGTCCCGCCAGGCTCAGCGCGAACACAGGAGCCCCGCACCCGTCCACGCCCGTGTGCCTGATCGTCTCTCGCGTGAACTCCTCGACAAGCGAGCGGATGCCAGCCTGCAGCGGGTGGGTCGGCTCAAGGTACGAGTCGGTCGGCCAATCCCTTGCCACGCACGCGGCGAGGAAGGAGGCGTGCTTGCCGGAGCAGTTCATCGTCACGCGACGCTTCGCCCCGCCGGTGCGGGCGGCAGCCAGGGCGGCAGCATCCGAGGGCCAGTCGGGGGGACACTGAAGGTCGTGCTCAGCCAACCCGATGGACGCAAGCAGCCGTTCAACCGCCGCAACATGCCGTTCAGTGCCGGTGTGGCTCGCGGTCGCGAGCACCGTCTGCTTAGCGTCGAGCACCGCACCGAAGCGCAGCGTCGCCACCGCCTGGAGAGGTTTCAGGCTCGACCGCGGGTAGATGAGGGCACTCGTATCGCCGAGAGCCTCCACGACCTGTCCGCGGCCGTCGACAACGACCGCCGCACCCGCGTGCCGCGACTCGACGAGCCCGCTGCGGTCAAGGAAAGCCAGCTCGCGCGAACCCTCCAGGGTGAGGGGGCCTACGGCATCCGTCGTCATGCTCCGACACTAGCGCGCGGTCACCAGCGCGCGGTCTCCAGCGCGCGGTGTAACGTGCAAGCATGAAGCTCGAACACCGATACGCGCTCGAGGTCGAGTGGCTCGGCAACCGCGGCACGGGCACGAGCGGGTACCGCGACTACGGGCGGCAGACCATCGTGCGCTCCGAGGGCAAGGCACCCATCGAGGGCTCGAGCGACAAGCCCTTCCACGGGAATGCCGACAGGTGGAACCCCGAAGAGTTCCTCCTCGCCGGGCTCGCCCAGTGCCACCTCCTCAGCTACCTCCACGTCGCCGTGCTGCGCGGCGTCGTCGTCACCGATTACGTCGACGGCGCCACCGGCACCATGACGCAGACCCCCGACGGCGGTGGGCACTTCACCGAGGTGACGCTGCGGCCCGTCGTGACCGTGGCATCCGCCGACATGGTCGAGGCGGCGCTCGATGCCCACAAGGAAGCATCTGAGAAGTGCTTCATCGCGAACTCCGTGAACTTTCCGGTGCGGCACGAACCGACCATTCAGGTTGCCGCGGTCTAGGCTTGACCAGTGCCCGCAACCCAACACGCCCGAAGCGCTCTTTCCGCCCTCGCCGCAGCGACGCTCCTCCTGAGCCTCGCCGCGTGCACGCCCGCGACGCCCGAGCCCGAGCCCGACCCAGGCTCGGGTGACGTCTGCGCAACCCCGAGCGGCGACGCTGTCGCGTCAATCGAGGTCACCGGAGGCTTTGGCTCGGAACCAACCGTAGCGTTCGAACCGGGCCTCACAACACCGCACACGCAGCGACTCATCATCACTCAAGGCGACGGAGGCGAAGTCGCCGAAGGGTCGACAGTGACGGTGGCCTACGCGATCTACGGTGGCACGTCCGGGGAGCGCATCGAGTCGCAGGGATTCGATGACATTGGCGCAGTGCCGCTCGTCGCCGACACCAACTCACTCATGCCGGGGCTTCTCAAGACTCTCGGATGCGTCAACGCGGGTTCCCGGGTTGTCTCCACCATCGCCCCGTCCGACGCCTTCGGGGAGCAGGGCTTCTCCAACGAGCAGCTGACGATCCCCGCTAACGAGACCCTCGTTGTCGTCATGGACGTCGTTCGCATCCTCGACCGCGCGTGGGGCGTCGATGAGCCCGCGACCGAGGGAATGCCGCAGGTCACCCTCATTGCCGAGGGCGAACCGGTCGTGACCATCCCCGACGAGGCGCCGCCCAGTGAACTCCAGATCGCGGTGCTCAAGCGCGGCGACGGAGACGTGGTCGCCGAAGGCTCC
>DAOMOV010000284.1:0-2443 GCA_035444505.1 Terrimesophilobacter sp. | reverse complement strand
GCGTTGGCGACGACGCCCCCGCCGAGGAGCAGTCGGGGGATGTCGTGCTCGGTGCACGCTGCGATCGCTTTGGTCACAAGCACGTCGACGACGGCCTCCCGGAACGACGCTGCGGCGTCGGCAAGGGGAATCGGCTTCCCCGCGTCTTCGTGCTGTTCGACCCAGCGGGCGACGGCGGTCTTGAGCCCGGAGAAGGAGAAGTCGTAGCGGTGCTTCTCGAGGTCGGCGGGCTTGCTGAGGCCCCGGGGGAACCGCACCGCCTCGGCGCTGCCGCCGAGCGCCGCTCGGTCGATTTCGGGCCCGCCAGGGTAGCCAAGGCCCAGCAGACGCGCGACCTTGTCGAAGGCTTCCCCTGCGGCGTCGTCGATCGTGGCACCGAGAAGTTCGACGTCGCTGACGAGATCGCGTACGAGCAGCAGCTCGGTGTGTCCGCCCGAGACGAGGAGGGCGATCGTGGGTGTTTCGAGCGGTTCGGTGTCGATTCCATCGTCTGTGATGATGGCGGCACCGATGTGGCCGACGAGGTGGTTGACGGCGTAGAGGGGTTTGTCGAGGGCGATCGCGAGCGCCTTGGCCGCGCCCACGCCCACCATGAGCGCCCCGGCGAGCCCGGGCCCGCTCGTGACGGCGATCGCGTCGACGTCGGAGAGCGTCACGTCGGCGTCGGAGAGCGCCGCCTCCAGGGTGGGGGTGAGCGCTTCGAGGTGGGCGCGCGCCGCGATCTCGGGGACGACTCCCCCGTACCTGGCGTGCGCGTCCATCGAGGAGGCGATGACGTTGGCGAGCAGGCTCGTGCCTCGCACGATGCCGACGCCGGTTTCGTCGCAGCTGGTTTCGATTCCGAGAACGAGGGGCTCAGACATCCGGGGCGCCAGTCTCTCGGCTCGCGATGGTGGTTTCGGGTGCCCGGATGCGCAGCCGCATGATGTGCGCGTCGATACCGTCGGGCTGGTAGTAGGCGGTGCGCACGGAGAGCTTCTCGAAGCCGAGGTTCGCGTAGAGGGCGGCGGCACCGGGGTTATCGGCGCGCACTTCGAGGAAAACCTCTCGTGCGCCACGGTCGCGGGCTTCGCTCACGAGTGCATTCATGAGGGTGCGGCCTAGCCCGCGCCGGCGGGCTCGCTCGCTCACGGCGATGGTCTGAATGTCGGCCTCGGGGGCACCGCGGGGTGAGAGGAGTCCCGCGTAGCCATCGAGTTCGGCGGGCTGGCCCACGGGGTGCGCGACGAGGTAGTAGGTGTGGGGGCCTTCGAGTTCGGCGCGCATGGTGTCGGCCGACCACGCATCGCTGCCGAAGGTGGCGCGCTCAAGCTGCATGATGGCGTCGAGGTCGCTCGTGGCTGCGCGCCGCAGCTGCCAGGTCACGTCGACACCCGTTTGCGGGCGGAGGGCACGGTGACGTCGGGGGAGCGCAGATAAAGGGGCTCTGCGGCGGCGAACTGGCGGTGGTGCTTTCGGATGCGCAGGGCGAGCACGCCGATGCCGGTGGCAGGCACACGATCGGCATCGACCCTGCCGTAACCGTGTTCACGGGTTACACCATCGATGGTCTCGGATGCCCCGATATCGGGCCCGAGAACGCGCACCGGTATGCCCCCCGCGTCGAGCCCCGAGTAGGCGGAGAAGTACCGTTCGCGGCGTCGCGCGTCGGTCGTGACGAGCAGCGGGGTGCCGTCGCGCTCGAGTCTCTCAAGGGCGATGGCGTCGTGGCTGACGACCCGCAGCACGGGCACCGCGCGGGCGAGCGCGAACGTATTCGCCGCGGCGATTCCGACGCGAAGCCCCGTGAACGGGCCAGGACCCATCCCCACCGCGACGGCAGTCACCTCGCGCGCCGTTGCACCGGCCGCGGCGAGGCAGTCCACGATGAGGTCCCCGATGACTTCGGCGTGGCGCCGCGAGTCCTCGACCGAGCGCTCGGCGAGCACGCGCTCGTCGGCGGTGAGCACGGCAACGGACGAACCGACCGAGGAATCCAGGGCGAGAAGCACTAGTCCAGCCTAAAGCGCGGCACCAGCCCCACCCACTTGGTGCCGTGCCCGGTGATGCTGACCTCGCGCGTGTCCCCGTCAGAAGCGCCCCGCGTCCGTTCGATGTCGACCTCTAGCCACGATTCCGCGATCCCGTCGAGCATGCCCTCAGCCCACTCCACAGCCACGATGGAACCCTCGAAATCGAGATCCAGATCATCGAGCTCAGCAGCACTGCCGAGTCGGTACGCGTCGACGTGGACGAGGGGCACACCACGGCGAGTCGGATGCGTGCGGGCCAGCACGAAGGTCGGGCTCGCAATCGCGCCACGCGCCCCCAGCGCCTCACCCACGCCACGCACGAACGTCGTCTTTCCGGCGCCGAGCTCGCCATTCAGCGCAATGAGATCCCCCGCCCCGAGGTGCCCCGCGACCTCCGCGCCGAGGCGCTCCATGTGCTCCGCGCTCGCTAC
>DAOMOV010000283.1:0-2446 GCA_035444505.1 Terrimesophilobacter sp. | reverse complement strand
CTGCGTGAGGCCGTGGCTCGGTTGACCGGCCACGATGGATCAGGTGGTTGAGGTGTCGCGCAGCGACCGTCTCGAAACCACTGGCTCAGCTAGTTTCGCAGCGGTGACCCGACGACGTCGAACCGCCATCCGCCCATCTCCCCGCTGAGCAGTGGCATGGCGTCGGCGATGGCCGCGCGCACGCTGTCGAGTTGCAGCGAGGCCTGGTGGGCGTCGGCGCTCTCCCACAGTTCCATGACGTACACGGTGTCGGGTTCGGTGTCGCTGGTGCCGACTTCGTAAAGCAGGCAACCTGCGGCGGCGAGCTCGGGGCCGGGGCGGGTGAGGATGGCGACGACCTGGTCTCGGGCACCGGGCTTCACGCCGAGCGTTCCCACGTTGGCGAATGTCATGCGGCGATGGTACTCGGTGCTGCTGACACGGTGAATGCGTGCTCACCGAACCCGGACGCGACGCCTCAGAACAGTGGCGGCTGCACGGGCATCGGCTCTAAGGCGTCCTCACCGTCGACGAGTTGCTGCAGCCTGCGCGCGGTGAACGGCGAGCTCGCTCCACCCCCTTCGGGGTTGTCGAAGTAGACGAACACCTCTCGCGGTTGCTCGTCAGGGGCGCTACGACCCGTGCGCCACCCGTTGATCTGCTCGGCCCATTCGGCGAGCGTGGCATCGTCGTACCCGTCGGGGTTGCGCTGCACATCGCCGTGGAAGCGCAGGTATACGAAGTCGCGGGTCAGCTCCCGAATCTCGGGCCATTCGGGGCTGTTGGTGATGACGGCGGCAACGTCGTGACGCCGGAGCAGCTCGACGAAGCGGCTGTCGTCGAAGCTCGCGTGCCGAACTTCGAAGGCATGACGGATGCGGCGGTCAGGCACCGCAAGTACGCGCGGGTCGATCGCATCATCAGTGAGGTGGTGCCGGATAAGAGCCTGCGCTTCGGCGACGGAGTGCGGGAGCGCGCCGAGAAAGCGGTCCACGATCACCGGGTCGAAGGCATGGTGCTCGGAGATCTGCCACAGCACGGGCCCGAGCTTCTCACCCAGCAGTGGTACCCCGGTCGCAAAAAACGTCGCGACATTCTTCTCCGGGTTGCGGAGGGCTTGCTCGTGGGTGACTTTCTTATGGCCTTTGACGGAGAACACAAAGCCGTCGGGAGTCTGCTCGCGCCACGAGAGGAAGTCTTTAGGCGACTTGAGCCCGTGGAATGTGGAATTGATCTCCAGTGATTTCAGGTACTTAGATGCGTACTTCAACTGTCCCCGCTGGGTAACGGTGCTGTTGTAGAACGTTCCTCGCCACGCGGGCTTGTTCCATCCGCAGGTGCCGACCCAAACCGGCGCGCCGCTCCCCGTCATCGTCGTAGCCTAACGGCGTCCGATCACAGAAGCGGCAGTGTTCTGGGCCGACACAGGGGTGAGCCGGCGGACTGGGCTGCTGCCGTTCTCGGTGATGTTGACCGGGTTCTGCATGCGCCGTGCGCTGCTGACCACCGGAAGCCCCGCAGTTAAGCCTCAAGCAAACACCGAGCGGGCGGCCAGAAACGCTCCGGTACCCTTAACCGCAGAAAGGTGCCGGGCTCGACTCCCGGTTCGCCCATGGATTTCAAGCGCTTCCTTCGCGGGCCCGTGCTGTACGTCGCCATCGCCACCCTCATCGTCATCGTCGGATTCTCCTTCCTCGGTGGCACCGGGTTCCGTGAGATCACCACCCAAGAAGGCCTCTCCCTCCTCAAGAGCCAGCGGGTAGAGAGCGCACAGATCCACGACGGCGAGCAGCGCGTCGACCTCGTCCTCAACCAGGCCGGTGCCCAGGGCAAGAACGTGCAGTTCTACTACGCGTGGCACCGCGGCGAAGAAGTCGTCAACACCGTCACGAACGCCAACCTCACCTCGTTCGACGACAAAGTCACCAACCCCAACTGGTTCACCAGTATGCTCGGGCTCCTCATCCCGTTCCTCATCATCGGTGTCATCTTCTGGTTCCTGTTCCGCTCCATGCAGGGCGGCGGCAGCCGCATCATGCAGTTCGGCAAGTCGAAGGCGAAGCTCGTCAGCAAAGACCAGCCCACGGTCACATTCGCGGATGTCGCCGGTGCAGACGAGGCTGTCGAAGAACTCCACGAGATCAAGGAGTTTCTGCAAGACCCCGCCAAGTTCCAGGCCGTCGGTGCCCGCATCCCCAAGGGTGTGCTTCTCTACGGCCCCCCCGGAACCGGAAAAACCCTTCTCGCCCGCGCCGTCGCCGGCGAAGCCGGGGTGCCGTTCTACTCCATCAGCGGCAGCGACTTCGTCGAGATGTTCGTCGGCGTCGGCGCCAGCCGCGTGCGGGACCTCTTCAATCAGGCCAAGGAGAACGCCCCCGCCATCATCTTCGTCGACGAGATCGACGCCGTCGGCCGCCACCGCGGCGCCGGCATGGGCGGCGGCCACGACGAGCGCGAGCAGACCCTC